>DATNQE010000585.1:0-10481 GCA_036702895.1 Trichocoleus sp.
GCTCGGTAGCAGCACCGATGGCTAAAAAAGTGCTGGATGTGTACTTCAAGAAGCCTCAGGCAAATCAGCAGGCCCCAGTTCCTAGCGGCCCCTCTGATTAAAGCTTCTAGGTAAGGCGCAAAACTAACTCTGCCCCCGATACTCTCAGCTTTCGGGGGTTCGTCTGCTCAGGACTTGAGGAGTTAGGCGTCTCGGTCAGTTGTGCGATCGCTGCTGTCATCTGGATCAGATGCCTCAAACAGAGCATCTAGCTGCTCACGAGCATCTTTTACCGAAATAGAGCGCATCACCAGCAGCGGTTCGCGAATCACGTTGCCCTCATCATCCAAGAGTTCCGGGTGAGGTACCGGGCGCGACCCTATGCCAACTTGCCCACCCCCATAGGACTTGGACTGCGGCGGGCGACGGCTCTCTGAGCCCAACAAAATCAAGTTGCGAATCAAGTTGCCGATGGCCAGAAAAGCCAGCAGAGCGAACGCAATAATGTAAAGGAAGTGCCACATATGTTCTGATCTCCCCAGGCAGACCGGGCCTGTAATAATGTTGAACCCAGTAGAACGGCAGGCTCACAAACTTCGGCAAACGCCTACTGCCAAACGCTACTCTTACGCTTAACCTCAATGTACCCCTTGAGACACCCTCTCTGAAATCTATTACTAGGCCAACATTTAGCCTACCGAGGCCAGTCCATAGGGAGGACGTTGAACCTGTACAGCGTCAACGTCGCTTATCAAAACAGCTATTCAGATTTCCAACTGCAGCGGCTGGCTGTATGTCTCATTGTGACAAGTATAGAGGGACTCCTTTGACAGGGCGTCATTAAAAAACTCAATCCCCAGTAGACAGCTCAATCACTCAGCTGCCTTTTCCAGGCGCAGCCGCCGGGCTAGCGACCAGCACTCAGACACTAAAGTATGCCAAGCCAGCACCTTGGTAGCCTCGACCCCCACCTGCCCATCCGTAGCTCGCAGCAGAGTTTGGGCCGTTTGGGTTTCCGCCAGCGCTGTTTTAATCCGATCTACGAGCTGGTGCTGCTGCTCCGGCAGCAAAAAACCAATAGGTTCTGCCTCAAACAGCGTTAGGGAACGCCCAAACAAGTGCTGAAAGTCTTCTAGCAAAGGCTGTAGAACAGTGGCTAGGAGTTCACTGGAGTCGGAGGAGGGGCCTGGGATATCTGAGTCTGACATAACGGGCTTTGGTAAGGCTAAACAGGCGATGGCTAGCTAAACAGACAGCGATGAGATGAACGACCCAACGTGTCGAGTAACCAACAGAGCGCTCAAAAACAATTCCTTAATTAGATCCTAGCTCAGCTTCACTTTTCTTCAAGTCTGTCTCAGGATTCAGAGGACGGTTGGGATACCGCTTGGGAGGGTAGAGTTTCCTCGCGTTTAAAGGTGCTTAAGGGCTGCCAACCGGCCTGCCACAGCCTGCGATTTTTCAGCAGTGTGGCGTTGATCCAGAAGCGCACCCCCGGATCGCAGGAGGAAACCAGTTCGGCAAAGACCCAGGAGCCTTCGTTCTTACGATTGATCACTTCAAAGTGTCGCCAGCCATCAACGGGGTGCTGAGCGGTCCACTTAGACCCCAACAAGTGGGGAAACTTCTGTTTCTTAGCCATTGTTCTACAGCAGCTTCTTCTTCAGCCAGCGCAGGTGGGTTGCCCGACTGGCAATAAAGGCCTGCTTGCTCTCTACCTGAACATAGACCCTGCCGGAGAACAGCTGACGAAAAGCAGGACGCCGGTAGACAGAAACCTCCTCTAGATCAGCTGCGTCATCTAGCTCATAGCCTTTCTCCGCCAAAAGCTGCTCCAGCTGCCTTAGAAACGTCTTGCGATTGGTTACAGGCACTGCCATAACCTGATTACGGTTGAAGTAAGCGCCAATTAGCCCTCCTAAAGAGCCAAAAACGAGGCCAAGCTGATTAGGAATGCCAGTTTCTAGCCCCGCTCCCAGAGTCTGCACAGCTAGAAATGTAGTAACCAAAGCAGTGCCAGAGAAGTAATAGAGAAAAGTGGGCACAAAACCTGGCCCCTGGGGCACTCGAGAACCTGCTGCCGCTGCTGGCTGCTGGGTCGGTGGGTTGGAGGCCGATTTAGATTTTGAGCCGGACTTTGAGTTGGGCTCCAGATTAGGATTGGACTCGTCAGACATAGCAGCTGGGGTAGGGGCTATATTTCATCATCTGGTAAGACTCGGCGTTTGGGAACCTGCTGGGGTAGGGCGGCACAGCCACTCAGGCAAATTGCCCCTGTTTAGCGGCATAATCACGTAGATAGCGATCCGATAGTTAATCGGCAAACAGCCATGATCGAAGTCGAACATCTCAGTAAACTCTATGGGTCGACCGCTGCGATTCGGGATGTCACCTTTCAGGTTGAGCCGGGAGAGATTTTGGGTTTTTTAGGCCCCAACGGTGCTGGGAAGACAACCACGATGCGGATTTTGTCGGGCTATTTGCCCGCGACCGAAGGCACCGCTCGCGTTGCTGGGTACGACGTCCATACAGACTCAATGGCAGTCCGTCGACGCATTGGCTACCTGCCAGAAACGCCCCCCCTGTACCCAGAAATGACGGTAGAGGGGTTTCTTCACTTTGTCGGGCGCATTAAAGGTGTGGCTGCCGGAAATCGGGCCGAGCGCGCTGCGATCGCAATGGAGCGCTGCGGCCTCTTGCACAAGCGCTCGGTGCTGATTCGCAAGCTGTCGAAGGGATACCGCCAGCGGGTGGGCATTGCCCAGGCAATCATTCACGACCCGCCTGTGATTATTCTTGATGAGCCCACCGTCGGGCTTGACCCCCGCCAGATTACGGAGGTGCGGCAGCTGATCAAAAGTCTAGCGGGCGACCACACCATCATTCTCTCCACCCACATTCTGCCGGAGGTCAGCATGACCTGCAGTCGGGTCGCCATTATCAGCCGGGGAGAGGTGGTTGCCACCGATGCCCCTGAAAATTTGATGTCGCGTTTGGCTGGGGAGCTGTCCTACGAGATTGAGGTTAACGGGGGTGCGGAAACGGTCCGTAACGTGCTCCAGAGCGTCGCTCCCATTCGCCGCATTAAACCGCTGGAGAGCGCGGTTTCGGCTGAGCATCAGCGGCTGCAGGTGGTGTTTGAGGCAGAGCAAGACCCGGGCAGTGCGATCGCAAAGGCTTTGGTGCAGGCCAATTTAGAGCTGTTTGAGCTGCGCCGCTACCGGGCTAGCTTAGAAGACGTCTTCCTTAACCTGACAACTGAAGAAGCTTCAGCCCCAGAGGTCAGCGTGGCTGAAGGGCATACAGCAGAATCGGGCAGCAAGGATTTCTCAGGTGCTCTCGATTCTGCGGAACCCGAAAGTTCGGCACCCACCGCAGCAGACTCTACTGCTGCGGTACCTGAATCGACTTCCTCTCTCTAAAATCGAGGTTAGGCGTAAGGAACAAGCACAGTGCTGGTCCTTGTCCTCGGCAAGAATTAGATAAGGCGTCACCAAACACCGCAAAACTCCTGTCATCAGGCATCCATCCGTACCCTGATCCTTAATCGCTATTCACCGCATCCCCCACCGAGATCCCAACAGACCCCCTGAATAAGCGCCCTATGGGAATTATCCTTGCCAACATCTTGGCCATCTATCGCCGCGAGCTGCAAAGTTACTTTGGCTCCCCCTTGGCATACATCATTGCTGGAGTGTTTTGGCTCCTGGGCGGCTTTTTCCTGGCCGCGATTTTGCTGGGGCCAGAGGGCATCATTGCCCAAATCGCGGCTGCCGATCAGGCTCAACAAATTGGGGCAACTACGCCACCTTTCGATGTGGCCTATGAGTTCCTAAAAGCCTATGTCGGGCTGCTAGGGTCGCTGTCCATGTTTGTCCTGCCCATGCTTTCCATGGGGCTCTACGCCGATGAGCGCAAGCAGGGCACTCTGGAGCTGCTGGCGACCTCACCCATTACCAACTGGGCCGTGGCGCTGGGCAAGCTGCTAGCGGTACTGACCTTTTATACGGCTATGATTCTGCCGCTAATGGTGTGTCAGGCGGTCGCGCTGGGAGCAGCCAACCCTCCCTTGGAGCCTGGAATTTTCCTGGTAAGCCACCTAGGGCTGGTGCTGCTGGCGGCCAGCGTGCTGTCTTTAGGGATGTTTATTTCATCTCTTACCGGCAGCACTGTGCTAGCGGCGATCATGACCTTTGCTCTGATTCTGCTGCTGTGGTTGATTGACGCGTTGGCGCGAGGTTTAGGTGGCGGTTTTGGGGCCGCTCTGGGTCACCTGTCGCTACTGCAGCACTTTACCGACTTTACCGAAGGCATTTTTGATACCAGCGGGCTGGTGCTGTTTGCCTCATACATTCTGCTAGGGCTCTATCTGACCGCCCAGTCAGTAGAGACTCTGCGATTCCAGCGAGCTTAGGGCACAGCGGAGAAGACGCCATGAAAACCGATTTTACGAAAGCCCTTGGGGCCTATCGCAAATATCTCAAGTACCTGGCGCTGTTAGGACTGCTGCTGGCTACGGCTGGCCTGGTGTCCGGCGTAGCTTCTGGATGGAGCCTGCTGCCCGTGGGGCTGTTGTTTGGCGGGCTGGGGCTGCTGCTGGTAGGGCTGGCCTTCAGCGATGTCGTACAGGGGCAGTTTTGGCAGCAGCGATCAACTGAAGCGAGTGCAAATGCGTTAGTAGCTACTCTGGCGATGCTCGTCATTTTGGGGTTGATTAACCTGCTGGCCGTGCGCTACTCCAGCCGCCTTGACCTCACTGAAAACCAGCTTTTTACCCTGGCCCCCCAGTCCCGGCAGGTCGTCCAAGCGCTAGAGCAGCCCGCCAAAGCTCTGATTTTTGACACCATTCAAAATCCCCAAGATCAGCAGCTGCTGACCAGCTATCAGCGGGCTGGCGACAATTTTAGCTACGAGTACATAGATCCCTATGCCAATCCTCAGCGGGCACAGCAGTTTGAGGCAACTCGTCCGGGTATGGCCTTTTTGGAGGTGGGGGACCGGCGACAGTTTCTGCAGAACGTCAGCCCTCAGGAGCGGCTCTCAGAACGGACCTTAACCAACGCCCTTGATCAAATCGTGAGCGATCGCACCCTCACGATTTACTTCACCCAGGGGCACCGAGAGTACCCCATTGATGGCAGCGAGGCCGGGTTTGCTCAAGCTGTAGCAGCGCTTGAAGAGAAGAACTACACCGTAAAGCCGCTCAACTTGGCGGAAACCTCAGAGGTTCCAGAAGATGCCAGCGTTGTGGTTGTAGCCGGGCCAGCAGAAGAGTTTTTTGATCGAGAGGTCACTGCGCTCAACAATTACCTGAATCAAGGCGGCAGCCTCATGCTGCTGATCGATCCGCGTACCAGCCCGGGGCTAGGAAGCCTGCTCGACCGGTGGGGCGTCACTCTGGATAACCGCATTGTTTTAGATACCTCCGGTGCTGGGCAGCTTGTAGGATTAGGCCCCGCGGCCCCGCTGGTAACTGATTACGGCGAGCATCCCATTACTCAAGATTTTCGAGGCGGTCGCTCCTTTTACCCCCTGGCCCGCCCCTTAGAAATCGAGGCGCTGCCCGACGTAACCGCGGTACCCCTGCTGGAGACAAATCCTCAGAGCCGAGCCGAGACTATTTCTGAGGGCGGCGAGCTGCAGTACGACCCCAACGCTTCCCCAGAAGGCCCCTTTACCCTAGGAGCAGCCCTCAGTCGGCCTGTAGAAACTGCGCCTGCAGAAGGGGAGCAGTCCAATACAGATTCCCCAAAAGAAGCTCGACTCGTCGTTGTTGGCAACGCTAGCTTTGCGACCGACGGCCTATTTGACCAGCAGCTCAACGGCGATGTCTTTCTCAACGGGGTGAGCTGGTTGGGCCAGCAAAATGACGCTGCCCTCTCCATTCGACCTAAGGAAGTGACCAATCGGCGGATCACCATGACCGTGCAGCAGCAGATTGGGCTGGGAGTCTTTTCCCTGCTAGTACTGCCTCTGATTGGGTTTGCCCTGGCCTTCGTCATGTGGCTACGGCGGCGCTGACGGAATTAAGAAGGAATTTACCCATGAAATTGCAGCGGAGTACAGTAGCGCTGGTGGGCATCGCCCTGCTGTTAGGCGCTGGAGTGCTTTTTTCTGAGTCCAGGCGCTCCTCCTCCCCAGAAGCAGAGCAAGCCCAGCCAGCAGAAGCGCCTATCTTTAATTTTGCTGAAGCTGATGTCGCCGCCCTTACCGTGGAGCGTGGCGACGAGACCCTACGCTTTGAGCGCAACGATCAAGAGGTTTGGCAGATGGTTGCCCCTCGTCAGGCTCCGGCGGAGGAGGGTGCGATCGCATTTCTCCTGAGCCGCCTGGTCACCGATGCCCCCGTGCGGCGACTGACCCTCAACCGCGATCAACAGGCGGAATTTGGTTTTGACGAGCCCGCTGGCACGGTCGCCCTCACTCTTGAGGACGGCACTACCCACACGGTTGTGCTGGGAGCCAAGGATTTCAGCGGTGAGGCGCTGTACGCTCTGGTTGATCAGCCCCAGGTACCCCTGCCCGAGACTGCTGGGGAAGTTCCGCTTTATCTAGTTTCTATCAATGTCGCGAACGGCGTTGAACGGCCCTTGGCTGAGTGGCTAGCGCCCACGGATGCCAGCACCCCTACCAGCAGTGAGGGCGCTGCCAGCACGCCGACTGCTGCTCCAGAAGCTAGCCCTGCCCCATCCGGTGCGGAGACTGAGCCGAATTCCCAGCCCAACTCAGGTTCGGAATCTGGCGCTGAAACTGAAGCCCAGGAAACGAACCCAGCGCAGGGCCAGTGATAGGCTAACAACACTTCAAATCCTTCTGCACAACCCTCGTCATGAGCGCTGCGACAGCTACCCTTTTGATATCCTGCCCTGATCAAAAGGGGCTAGTAGCCAAAATTGCCAACTTTATCTACGCCAACGGCGGCAATATTGTTCACACTGACCAGCATCGAGATGAGGAGGCAGGGCTGTTTTTGTCGCGGGTGGAGTGGCAGCTAGAGGGGTTTAACCTGCCGCGCGAGCTCATCGGCCCTGCCTTTAATGCGATCGCACAGCCCTTGAGCGCAGACTGGCGGCTACAGTTTTCTGACGCGGTTCCCCGCATCGCCATCTGGGTCAGCCGTCAGGACCACTGCCTGCTCGATCTGCTGTGGCGACACAAAGCCGGAGAGCTGGCGGGTCAAATCCCGCTGATCATCAGCAATCACCCCAATCTCAAGCCCATCGCCGACCAGTTTGGCATTGACTACCACCACATACCCATCACCGCTGATACCAAAGCAGAACAGGAAGCCAAACAGCTGGCCCTGCTGGCCGATTACCAGATCGATCTGGTGGTGCTCGCTAAATACATGCAGGTGCTCTCCCCCACCTTTATCGAGCAGTTCCCCAGCGTCATCAACATTCACCACTCCTTTTTGCCTGCCTTTGTCGGGGCCAATCCCTACCACCGGGCCTATGAACGCGGCGTTAAAATCATTGGGGCCACTGCCCACTACGTCACCTCTGACCTGGATGCTGGTCCCATCATCGAGCAGGACGTGGTTCGCATTAGCCACCGCGACGAGGTAAAGGATTTGATTCGTAAAGGCAAGGACCTGGAGCGAATGGTACTGGCCCGCGCAGTCAGGCTGCACCTGCAGAATCGTACCCTAGTCTATGGCAACCGCACGGTAGTATTCGCCTAGGAGGCTTGCTTCTGGCAAGAGCGCGGTTGCTGCATCCTTAGAAGCATCGGTATAGCGGTAGACGGATTGATTAGGACAAGGTGTGCAGGGTTAAAATCCTGGCTGGGGGCGCAGTCCCCACACCCCTATTCCTCTCAAACGTCCTAATCAGCTCAACACAAGCCATAGCATGGGCAGGCGGAACTGGCATAGGCCAACAAAAAAGAGGTAGAGCCAGGCTCTACCTCTTAAAATGCATCAGAACCTGAATAGCAGAGTCGGGAATTAACCCAGCGCTTCTGCGCCCGATACCACTTCCAGAATTTCCTGGGTAATGGCCGCCTGACGAGCCTTGTTGTAGGACAACGTCAGCGTCTTAGCTAACTCCTTAGCGTTGTCGCTAGCGTTGTTCATAGCGGTCATTCGAGCCGCGAGCTCGCTAGCAGCAGACTCCTGCAGTGCCCGCAGAATCTGGTTGTTCAGATACAGCGGCAGCAGCGCATCAAGAATCTGCACTGGGTCTTGTTCGAAAATCATGTCCTGGGGCAGAGCTTGTACCTGAGACTGCACTCTTTCCCGCGCCACTTCAAACGCACCGCCACGGCTGGTCAGCCGGAAAATTTCATCATCCGACACCTCTAGACCCTGAGGATCTAGGGGCAGCAAAGTTTGAATGACAGGCCGGGAGCTGACCAGGGAGACAAAGCGGGTATACACTAGCTCAACTCGGTCAACTTCCTCGGAAAGAAACAGAGAAAGCAGTTGATCGGCAATGCGAGAGGCTTCATCCGCCGTAGGAATCTGCTCTAATCCGGTGAAGGTTGCATCAATGGGTTGATTGCGGCGCTGAAAATATTGGGTGGCTTTGCGACCAATCAGCACGTACTTATAGCCGACTCCCTCAGCCGTCAGCTCCTTAGCCCGAATCTCGGCGCGGCGAATTACGTTGGTATTGTAGCCACCGCAAAGACCCCGGTCGCCAGAGATCACTAGCAAGCCGACGTTTTGTACGTCACGCTTTCTCAGCAGAGGCAGGTCGGTATCCTCAAACCGCAGACGGGTTTGCAGGCCGTAGAGCACCTGGGCCAGCCGATCGGCAAACGGCCGGGTAGCAATCACCTGCTCCTGTGCCCGACGGACTTTAGCTGCCGCCACAAGCCGCATCGCTTCGGTAATCTTGCGCGTATTTTTAACAGATTGAATGCGATCGCGAATCGCTTTTAAGTTTGGCATAGCTTCTTCTTACCAATCGGGGTGTTGGCAGGCAGAGGAACTCGGCCCCTACCTGCCAGGGCGATGCTTAAGCAGTGGTCAGGAAAGCCTGCTTGGCTTCGGCAATAGCCTCTTTAAGCAGCGCTTCGCTTTCGTCAGAGAGTTTCTTCTCGCTGCGAATCAGCTCAGCGTACTTAGGCTTGTTGTTGCGCAGGTAGTCCCGCAGTTCCCGGGAGAAGGTGGTTACCTGATTAACCGGCACTTCATCCATATAGCCGTTAATGCCGGCGTAGATGATAGCAACTTGCTCTTCCACAGGCAGGGGCGAGTACTGGGGCTGCTTCAGCAGTTCCCGCAGACGCTGACCCCGAGCGAGCTGCTTCTGGGTAGCCGGATCCAGGTCAGATGCAAACTGAGAAAACGCCTGCAGTTCGTCGAACTGGGCCAGCTCCAGCTTCACCTTACCAGCGACCTGCTTCATCGCCTTGATCTGAGCCGCGGAGCCCACACGGGACACGGAGATACCGGCGTTGATGGCGGGACGCAGACCGGAGTTAAACAAGTCGGAGGACAGGAAGATCTGACCGTCGGTGATGGAAATCACGTTGGTCGGAATGTAGGCAGACACGTCGCCAGCCTGGGTTTCAATGATGGGCAGAGCGGTCATGCTGCCTTCGCCGAGCTCAGGGCTAAGCTTAGCGGCCCGCTCTAGCAGGCGAGAGTGCAAGTAGAACACGTCGCCAGGATACGCTTCACGACCGGGCGGACGACGCAGCAGCAGCGACATCTGACGGTATGCGTTAGCCTGCTTGGACAGGTCATCGTAGATTACCAGCGTGTGGCGACCTTGGTACATGAAGTACTCAGCCAGAGCAGCGCCGGTGTAGGGAGCTAGGTACTGCAGCGGTGCGGGGTCGTTGGCGTTGGCAGCAACAACGATGGTGTAGTCCATTGCGCCGCGCTCCTGCAGCACGTTCACAATTTGGGCTACAGAAGAAGCCTTTTGACCAATGGCTACGTAAACGCAGACCACGTTTTCAGACTTCTGGTTGAGGATCGTGTCGATTGCGATCGCAGTCTTGCCGGTTTGACGGTCACCGATGATCAGCTCACGCTGACCCCGGCCGATGGGAATCATCGCGTCGATAGCGGTAATCCCGGTCTGCAGCGGCTCATACACTGACTTCCGCTGAATGATGCCAGGAGCGGGAGACTCGATCAAACGTGACTCAGACGCCTGGACATCCCCCTTACCATCGAGAGGGCGAGCCAACGCGTCTACCACGCGGCCCAGCATGGCGTCGCCTACTGGAATAGAGGCAATCTTGCCCGTTGCGGTTACAGGACCGCCCTCTTTGATGTTGACCCCGTCGCCCATCAATACGGCACCGACGTTGTCTTCCTCAAGGTTCAGGGCGATACCGACAGTACCGTCTTCAAACTCGAGCAGCTCACTGGCCATGACGCTTTCCAGGCCATAGATACGAGCAATACCGTCGCCCACCTGGAGCACAGTTCCCACATTGGAAACCTTGACATCCTGGTTGTACTGTTCAATCTGCTGTCGAATAATGCTGCTAATTTCGTCAGGTCTGATGCTAACCATGGGAGTTGCTCTGCTAAACCT
>DATNQE010000628.1:0-5401 GCA_036702895.1 Trichocoleus sp.
TTGAGGGATGGAAATTTTGCTTAATAGTTGTGCGTTAGACAGTTATGTTGCGCAGCTTAGTTAGCTTTCACCTTCTCTAATAAATATTTATCCCATAACTTAATAGTTATTTTGTTTTCAATGCCACTATCAAAGCTCAAAACTTTCCGCTGTACGGTTGAACTCTTGGGCTGCATTTAGTATTGTCGTGTTGCGGGGAATGATTCTGGGCGGGGAAGAGAGAAGTGGGCGCTTCTCAAATCCCCTGAGTCATCCCAACTTAGACTAGGTAAGCTGGCGAAGACCTGGAATCATTCTAGGTTCTAGCATCCTGTTTTACCTTCACCTGGGAGCGCTAGATAGTTCCCCGTTTTCCTTTACGAAAACGGAGAGACCCGTATGTTTCAATCACCGGAAGGGGAGCACAGCTCCTCGCAGTTTCGTTTACCCTCGTACCGGCCCGATCAGCTCTGCCATATCTTGCTGGGCGACTACTCTGCTGTAGTGGGTGCGATTAACCGCATGGAAGTGACCGGCTATTGCGACAGAACCGCCTGGATCAAACCCATCGCTACAGGCCGCAATGGTGAGTACATCAGCGTGATGAGTCGCAAGGTAGGGACTACTCACTAGTTCCAGCATCTCTAGGGCGGAGGGTAGGCGCAACCTGCCCTCCCCAGTTCTGGTTTCTAGCATCCTCAGAGCTGAAGACCGCCGCCGGGGGAGGCAAGGTAGGCAATGCTCTTTAACGGCCAACCTTATGTCCATCACGCACTAGCTTCTTTAGATTTTAATCGGCATTAGTAGTAGACAAAGCGGCTAATCAATGCTTGGTGCTTCAGCTGAATCTTGAAAACACCCTAACTTCCCTCTATAGCAAGACGTTTTTCTTAAATTTCAATCTCAATTGACCTTCGCTTAACCATCACTTTACCTGCGGTCAAAGCAATTATGGGAACATTGAGCCGGGTAAAAAACCCAGCACGTTTGAGTGCTGCTTAATTCGTCTTTTCTTCCCTATATGTTTTTATTGGGTTCCGATTCACGGCTTAAAAAAGCTGTGTATCGACAGTTTTTGGTGACTATTTGGGCCTGTCTTTTTTGGCCATTTGGCCAAGCTAAAGCTGCTTGGGCTCAGGCCGAAAGAGTTGTCATCGAGCTACCTATTTACGGTCAGCTTATCTATAGTGAGTTGACTGCTCAGGCAGAGTCGATGGTACAAAGTTCAATTAGTCAACACTTTGCTCAAAGCGGCAGCCCATCCGAGGTAGAAATTGTCGTTGTCGGCAATCGTCATGGTGAGATTGTGCCTATTTCAACCACGGCAGTTTCTCGTGCTCAGTGGCGGCAAACCCCCCAGGTTAGCGCCTGGACCCGGTACTATAACGCCTCCCAAGCGTTGCTTCAGCGCCATGAGGTTGAGCGCAGACCAGTAGCAAGTGCATCCAGCCGAACGACTGCTGGCAGCACATGGGCCTATGCTCCTGCTGAAATCGATGCGGCCCTCGATTCAGGTCGCTTAACGGGGATGGCGGCTCAGGCTGTTTTGAGCTCTATCGATTGATCTTAATCCGTAGAGAGATCACCCTGTAAGCAGGCACAAACAGGCAGTTTCCCAAAAGATTTCGCTCAAGAAATCTAAGTTTTCCTGCCGATATTTTCTCACCCTAAGCAGATTTTTCTGTTTGAGAAAGATCTCGCTTTAAGGCTGCACTTTTCCTTAGCAAGTCGCCATCAGGCGTGTGCTCTATGAATTGCCTTTGTTTGTATTTCCTTTGCTAAACGTTTCCTTCTAGTAAATCCAATTTCTAACCATCGAGAGGAGAGCACCAGTGATTCACGATAACGGAATCAGCAATCAGTCGGGCAACCGCCCTTTTGAAGACATTCTGCGCGCCAGCATGTCTCGCCGTAACCTGCTGGGCCGTAGCGCCGCTCTCGGTGCCACGGGTTTTCTAGCCGCGCTGGCTGGCAACAAGGCGCTGGTGCAGGGCGCACTGGCCGCTACTACTCAAACCGCTGGCAGCGTCGGTGCCGGGTCAGGGGCTGCAATTGCCCAAGGCAGCAGCCTGATCAACTTTCCGCCTGTCCCCTTCGCTAGCGCTGTCGGTCCAGAGCCCACCATTTCCTCAGCCTACAACTACGAGGTGCTAATCCCCTGGGGCACGCCTATTAAGTCGGGTGTGCCTGAGTACAACGGCGACCCCAATTCTCGCCCTACCGCTGCTCAGCAGACCCAGCAGATCGGCATCGGCCACGACGGCATGTGGTTCTTTCCCCTGGCCAGCGAGAACTCCCACGGCGTCCTGGCGATCAACCACGAGTACGGCACCAACCCCCACATTTTGGGCAAGGATGCCCCAACCAGCCTTGAGGACGTGCGGCTATCCCAGCATGCCCACGGCGTTTCCGTCGTTGAAATCAAGAAAAATGGCGGCTCCTGGCAGGTTGTCAACAGCAGCAAGAACCGCCGGATCCACGTCAACACTCCAGTAACCTTTAGCGGACCTGCCGCCAATAGTGAATACCTAAAGACGCCTGCTAACAACCCCACCCTGGGAACCGTCAACAACTGCGCCAACGGCTACACCCCCTGGGGCACCTACCTCACCTGTGAGGAAAACTTCAACGGCTACTTCGGCGCCAAGGGCGTATGGACCGCTACCGATGCCCAAAGACGCTACGGCTTTTCTGCAGCGGGCTTTGGCTACGGCTGGCACCTGTTCGACGACCGTTTTGACCTCTCCAACCCCGCCTATAAGAACGAAGAAAACCGCTTTGGCTGGGTCGTGGAGATCGATCCGATGGACCCCACCCAAGCACCGGTGAAGCGCACTGCCCTGGGCCGCGTCAAGCACGAGAATGCTGAGATGGTCATCGGTCGCGGTGGCCGCGTCGTGGTGTACATGGGTGACGACGAGCGCTTCGACTACATCTACAAGTTTGTCTCCGAGAGCAACTGGCGCTCCATGCGGGCGCGCGGCATCAGCCCGCTGGATCGGGGCACGCTCTACGTTGCTAAGTTCAACGAGAACGGCACCGGCAACTGGCTGGAGCTGTCCCTCAACAACCCCGCTCTGCGTGGCAAGTTCAAGGATCAGGCCGAAATTTTGACCTACGCCCGCCTGGCAGCCGATGCTGCGGGTGCGACTCCAATGGATCGTCCGGAGTGGATTTCGACCGCTGCCAACGGCGAAGTCTACTGCACCCTGACCAACAACACCCAGCGCGGCACCAGTGGCCGACCCGGAACGAATGCTGCCAACCCGCTTGGCCCCAACCCCTTCGGGCACATCATCAAGTGGCGCGATGCCGATCAGCACGTGGGGCTCACCTTCCGCTGGGACATCTTTGTCCTGGCTCGGGATACCCACAACACCGATCAGAGCGCCTTTGGCAGCCCCGATGGTCTGTGGGCCGACAGTGACGGTCGCCTGTTCATCCAGACCGACGGTGACCAGCCGACTATCAACGGCGTTAAGGCCAACGACCAGATGTTGGTAGCTGATACCAACACGGGTGAAATCCGCCGGATTTTTGCCGGGGTCAACGGCTGTGAGGTAACTGGAGTTGCTGTAACGCCTGATCACCGCACTATGTTCGTCAACCTGCAGCACCCTGGCGACGGCAACCCGCAGTTGACCAACTTCCCGGCGCCTACCGGCAGCGGTAGAGTCCCTCGCGACGCCACTATCGTCATCACCAAGAAAGACGGCGGCATCATCGGCTCATAAGCCCGTAGGAGTTGGGGGGTCCGTAAAACTCCCCAACTCAGACCCGTCTTTCTTATCTAAGATCCAGATATCCTTGCGGGCGCAGGTCCTCTGCGCCCTGTTTCAAATTTATGCAAACCCCACCCTGGCCCATGTCTGCTTGGCGTCAGCTCAAGCAGGGAAACATCACCTGTGAAGCAGCTCTAAAGCTGCTGTGCAATGAGGAGGGCAGCGTTAACCTATCGCTGTTAGATGAAGAAGTATGCAGCCGCTTCTTCCAGCTATTTCCGGGCCAGGTGATGCCGCCAGTGATGCCGCTGCTGCTGTGGCAAAACTGCTTCTACTTGGGCAGCCCGGTGGCGGTTTCCCAGGAAGTTGTGCAGCAACTGTACGATGGTCAAAGACCGGCCCTTGGGGGCCATCGCAGCGACATCCGCATCATCCCCATCACCGCCAAGAGCTACCGCACCTGGCACCACAGCCGCTCGGTTGATCTAAGCCGGATCCACGCTAGCCCCCTGCTGGATCCGCTGACGGGGGAGCAGATGCACGAAGACGCTGGGGAAACCACCGAGCTGTTTCTAGCGAAAGCTGAAGGTCAGCTAGAGCGGATTAAAGCCATTATCTCCAGCGCTCTGCGCCACCGGGCCAGCGACATTCACCTGGAGCCAGCCGAAGCGGGGCTGCGGGTGCGCTACCGCATTGACGGCGTGCTGCGCAACATCACGACCCTGCCGATCGAAGTGAGCCGCCGCGTTGTCGTCGCCCTCAAGGTGATGGCCAGTATGGACATCGCCGACAGTCGCCGCCCGCAGGATGGCCGCATCGGTGAGCAGTACAATTTAGGCCAAGACGGCGGCCTGGACATGGATATGCGCGTCAGCACCCTGCCCTGCGTGGGCGGTGAAAAAGCTGTTATTCGCCTGCTGCCGAGGGAAAATCCCTTCTCCACGGTCGACAAGCTGGGGTTTGCACCCAAGGCGTTGGCCACTTACAAGACCTGGCTGCAGCAGCCCCAGGGACTCATCATTTTTACAGGTCCTACCGGCTCCGGCAAAACCAGTACTCTCTACACCAGCCTGCAGGAGATTGCCACCGAAGACGTCAACGTGGTGACGGTGGAAGACCCAGTGGAGTACGTGCTGCCCCGCATTACCCAAACCCAGGTCAACGAAGCGGCGGGCATGACCTTTGCCGCCGGACTGCGAGCCATTCTCCGGCAGGACCCTGACATCATCATGGTGGGGGAAGTGCGCGACCACGAAACTGCCGAAACCGCGGTGCGTGCAGCTCTTACGGGGCACCTGGTCTTTACCACTCTGCACACCAATGACGCGGTAGGCGCCATTCCCCGCATCAAAGACATTGGCCCCGACCCCGGCCTGATTAGCGATGCGCTGCTGGGGGTCGTAGCCCAGCGCTTAGTGCGCCGCATTTGCCCCCACTGCAGCGAACCCACCCGTCCCAATCTGCAGAACGTGAAGCTGCTGCGGCTCGAAAAAGCTCAAATTGCTCAGGCGAACTGGCAGCGGGGCAAGGGCTGTAGCCACTGTTTTCAGTCTGGGTATCTGGGCCGAGAAGCAATTGTGGAACTGCTGGAAATCGACGATCGCATTCGCGAAATTATGTACGACGGCACGATCACCCAGCTTCACCGCTACCTGTACAAAATCGGCTTCATGTCCTTCCGCAACGCTGCGATTGAAAAA
>DATNQE010000136.1:0-2572 GCA_036702895.1 Trichocoleus sp.
ACTAAATAGGGCTGCGCACAGACACTTTCTGGCGCAGCCCTATTTGCTTCAGCAACTGCTAGCTTCCCATTGCCTGATAGAAGAAGTAGGTAGCCATCGGGATCACCGTGGCTAGCACCAGCAGCACAGCGACCACCACCGTCGAGTTACTGCGGTTTTCGCTGGTTTTCTCAGCGCTGGCAAAGGTGCTATCAGCGGCGTAAGTATCGTCAAACGCAGGGGGGCCCGGATCGGGCTCTCCCGAAAGCACAGCTACCAGCCGGTCAGCCGCCTCTAAAAAGGACTCATTGTACTTATCGCCCTCAAGCAGCGGCACCAAAACCGTTTCTTGGGCAACGCTGGTGGCGATGTCAGAGCTCAACTGTTCTGCGGCTGCCGAACCAACTCGAATACCAACCGTTTTGCTGACTTCATCGAGCACCAGCAGCGTCTGGTGAGTTTGTTCATCAGCGTTGGGAAACCACTGCTCAAAAAGCTGATCGGTAAAGCTCTGGGCAGTTTCACCATAGTCGAAGTGGTGAATAGTTACGAGGCGCACTTCATTGCCTGTTTCTTTGGCAAGACGGCTCAATTGATCGCTGATCTTGCCCTCGTTGAGGCGGCTGATCAAATTGGCATCGTCTAGAACCCAGACATTTTCTCCAGCCGCAACCGTAGGCAGCTGGTAAACCGCAATGGCGTTAGCAGGCGCAGCAGAGAAGAAAAGAAAAGATGCGATCGCACCGATAAGGGTAAGAGCGGGCGCTGCAGCAGAAAAAATAGGATTTAGGCAATGGGAAATCTTCATGACTGGACTCCAGGGGGACCAGGAAACGGCCCATCTAAGCCACATTTCCATTTCTTCACTATACGGGACGGACGAGACAGGACAAATGCCGATCCCTAGGGAGTCAGCACTAGGTTGCCCAGCGCTCCCGGTCGGAGCACCTGCTCATGAGCTTCGGCCGCCTGAGCCAGGGGAAAAGCCCGGTTCACCACCGGCTTGAGCGTGCCGTTTTGCAGCCCAGTCTGCAGGCCCATCTGAATTTTTTCGAGCTCTGGAGCCGGCGTATTAAACAGCGTCAGTCCGGTCAGGCTGGCCTCTTTTGCCATCAGCGCTCTGGGGTTAATCTCCACTGGACCGCGACTGCCAATGACCACAATTCGGCCTCCAGCAGCTACTAGGTCCAGGTCCTTGCCCAGGTTGGCATTGGCCAGCATTTCTAAAATTACGTCGGCGCCTTGACCGTTGGTTGCCGCCAAAATTTCTTCCCCATAGTTAACAGCATGGTGGTCAAACACCTGAGCCCCCTGGGCCGCAACCAAGCTGCGGCCGGCGTCTGTGCCACCCGTGCCGAGCACTCGCATCCCGGCAGCTACCGCAAGCTGCGTTGCCGCTAACCCCACACCGCCAGTAGCCCCATGGATCAGCACTGTATTGCCGGGCTGGGCGTGCCCTTTGAGAAACAGCGCTCGGTAGGCCGTCGAGTAGGGCACAAAGATAGCGGCTCCCTGCTCAAACGTCAGCGCAGCCGGCAGCGCATAGAGGGCACTGGTCTGGTAAAGAGCAAATTCAGCATAGGTGCCGCTGCTAGGCCAGCCGCCGTAGGCCCGATCTCCAACTTTTACCTGAGTGACTCCCGGCCCAACTGCGGCAACCGTTCCGGCCCCATCAATGCCTGGCGTAAAGGGTAAATCAGGCTTGCGGGCATAGGTACCCGCGCGAATGTAGGTATCAACCGGGTTCACCCCTGCCGCCTCAATCCGCACTAGCACCTGATCAGCCTGGGGAGAAGGCTCTGGCATGTCCTCCAACTGCAGCACTGCAGGGTCGCCAAACTGATGCACCCGAATCGCTTTCATGACCTTCTCCTGCGGGCCCTAACCGGCCTGGTTCTGTAGGTTCTCCCTAGAAATTATCCTTGGCAGGTGCCTCCAGAGCCAGCCCACGGTTCCAGGCTTCCAGCCGTCTGCTTCGGTAGCAGCTACAAAGCGAAACTGCCTTTCTCTAGGAAGGGCCAGGGTTAGCTTCAGCGGGCACAATCGGTAGCTGCAGCTTTTCCCCGCGCCGCAGGAGCGTTAGATGGCCCTGCACACCGACCTGGTCCTCAGTCAACACCCGATGCAGATCGTCAATTGTGCGAATAGGCGTATCGCCATACCCCACAAGGACGTCTCGCTCCAAAAGTCCAGCCTGCTCAGCCGGACCATCGGCTGCTACCGCCAAAATCAGCACACCTGACTCTCCCGTAAGGCTGTGAGCAAGCTGCAGTCGTCGGGGCAGAGGCACCGTCTGCGCCGAGATACCCAGATAGCTGCGCCGCACTCGGCCGTCGCGCAGTAGATGAGAAGCTACCCACTTGGCCGTGTTCACCGGAATGGCAAAACAAATGCCTTGGGCCGCCGCAATGACTGCTGTATTAATGCCAATGACTTCCCCCTGAGCAGACACCAGGGGACCGCCAGAGTTGCCAGGGTTGAGCGCGGCGTCGGTCTGGATAATGTTTTCGATCAGCCGTCCGGTGCTGGCGCGAAAGGCACGCCCCAAAGCGCTAATGATTCCGGCGGTGACGGTGTACTGAAAGCCGTAGGG
>DATNQE010000668.1:0-3231 GCA_036702895.1 Trichocoleus sp.
ATTACTTAGAAAGGTCCTGCCGGTTGTCACAGGTCAACCGCACGGCACCAACGGCCCCGGCGCCCAATAGCGGGCTGAATCCTCAGACCCCCAACCCTGTCAACAACGCCGTCAGCACCTGGTCGAGCTTGGAGTGTGACCTGCAGACCGAACGAAAACCTGGGCGGCCTGCCTAGTTTTACCGTCATTCGTGGAATACTCAGGGGAAAAGGCGCTTCAAGAATCTGCCGCGCCTGCATGAGGTGTGTCATGAATCTGGTTAGGGTGGGCGTGATCGCCCGCAACGTATTTCTTGAGGTCATTCGCGATCGCATTCTCTACCTGGTAGCCCTGTTTGCTGTGCTGATGGTGGTGGCGGTTGGGCTATTGCCCCAGGTCTCCGCTGGGGCTCAGGACAAAATTATTCTCGACCTAGGGCTGGCGGCGATTAACCTGCTCAGCGTCGTGGTGGCGGTTTTTGTCGGTACCGGCCTGGTCAACAAAGAGATTGAAAAGCGTACAGTGCTGGTGTTGATTGCAAAGCCGGTCAGTCGGCTGGAATTCATCGTCGGCAAGCACCTGGGGCTAGCGGCAGTGCTGGGGGTGCTGATTGGTCTGCTCAGCCTAATTTTGCTGGCGGTGCTGGCGCTGGGAGGGATCTCCTATCCCCTGGGCAGCCTGCTGCTAGCGATTTTGTTTATGTTCCTAGAAGCGGTGCTGGTCACCGCGATCGCGCTTTTATTTGGCGTGTTTACCAGCTCGCTGCTAGCAACGCTGCTGACCTTTGCCCTGTACCTGGTTGGGCACCTGAGCCAGGATATCGTAGCGCTGGGCAAGCTCAGCGAGAGTGCTGGAGTACAGCGCGTTACCAATGCCTTATACCTGGTGCTGCCCGACCTAGAGCGGCTCAACCTCAAAAACCAGGCTATTTATGGAATGCAGCTGATGCCCTCAACGGCAGAATTAGGCAGTCATTTGCTGTACGCCCTGCTCTACACAGCGCTGCTGCTGGCGATTGCGGTAGGCGTTTTTTCTCGCCGCCAGTTTTGATGACAGCGTAAAGCCAGCCTTAAAGCCTCTCCCCGGGCAGCCGACAGAAGCCAAAATAGCGAGTAGTCTAGAGAAGACTGCTGCTTTCGACTGTAATTTGGGATATTTCATCAAACCATGGTGGCTGAGAAGCTAAACCGATTAAGGGCCCTTTTTGCCGATATGGACCGTGCCCTGATCGCCTATTCTGGCGGCATCGACAGCACCCTAGTAGCCAAGGTGGCCCGTGATGTACTGGGAGAGCAGGCGCTGGCGGTGACAGCCAATTCTCCCTCACTGCTGCCGGAAGATTTAGAAGATGCCAGGGTGCAGGCGGCTGAAATCGGCATTCGTCACGAGGTGGTGGCAACCCACGAAATTGACAACCCCAACTACGCTGCTAATCCGGTAAACCGCTGCTACTTCTGCAAGAGCGAACTGCACGATACCCTGAAGCCGCTAGCGCTAGAGCGTGGCTATCCCTACGTAGTAGATGGGGTCAACGCCGACGACCTGCAGGACTATCGGCCCGGCATTCAGGCTGCTCGTGAACGGGGGGCGCGCTCCCCCCTGGCGGAAGTTGGCATCACCAAACTAGAAGTCCGGCAGATTTCCCGCGAGCTGGGCCTGCCCTGGTGGGACAAGCCTGCCCAGCCCTGCCTCAGCTCTCGCTTTCCCTACGGCGAAGCCATTACCGTTGAAAAACTGCAGCGGGTGGGCCGAGCCGAGCGCTATCTGCGTCAGCTAGGCTATCGCACGCTGCGGGTGCGCTCTGCTGGAGACACCGCCCGCATTGAGCTACCCGTTGAGACCATTAAAGCTTTTGTGGTCGAGACGGACCTAGCTACGCTGGTGGCGGCGCTTCAGAGCTACGGGTTTACCTATGTCACCCTTGACCTGGAAGGCTTTCGCAGCGGCAAGCTGAATCAGGTTTTACAGCCGCTGGCCGCGAATTGATACCGGCAGCAAGGTGATACTGACGGCAAACTAATATTGGCAGCAAATCGATAGTGTGAGCGAGACCGTTATGACCTATCTGTTAGCGGGCGATATTGGCGGGACGAAAACCATTCTGCGTCTCGTGAAGACCCACTCCAGCACCTGGGCCGGTGCGGCCCAAGCTCCCTTGGAGAACTGCTATGAAAAGCAGTTCTCCAGCGCTGCTTACCCCGATTTGGTGCCGATGGTCAAGGCGTTTCTGCATGAGGCAGAATCGGTTAACGGCCAGCAGCAGGTGCCGGAGCGAGCCTGTTTTGCGATCGCAGGCCCGGTAGTAGACAACACCTCTGTCCTGACAAACTTGGCCTGGAGCCTCTCGGCCCATCGGTTAGAGAGTGATTTGCACCTCACCCGCGTACAGCTGATCAACGATTTTGAGGCCGTAGGCTATGGCACGCTCGGGCTCCAAGGCCATGACCTGTTAACCCTACAGCCGGGGCAGTATGACGCCACGGCTCCGATTGCGGTCATCGGGGCCGGCACTGGCTTGGGACAGGGATTTCTCATTCCCCAAGGCGACATATTTACTATTTTCCCGACAGAAGGCGGCCACGCCGACTTTGCGCCTCGCTCTGAGCTAGAGTTTCAGCTGCTCAACTACCTGCTCGACAAACACCAGATCTCACGAGTGTCTGTAGAACGGGTGGTATCGGGCCAAGGCATCGTTGCGATTTACCAGTTCTTGCGCGACCGCCAGTACGCTGAAGAGTCGCCTGCTATGGCCGAACTGATGACCACCTGGGAGCGCCAAACCGGACTGCGCAGCAAAACGGTTGACCCAGGGGCTGCGATCGCACTAGCGGCCCTGGAAAAACGAGATCGTCTCTGCGAAAAAACCATGGAGATTTTTGTGGCGGCCTATGGGGCTGAGGCGGGGAACATGGCGCTTAAGCTGTTGCCCTATGGCGGACTTTATGTCGCAGGCGGCATCGCCGCCAAAAACCTGCCGCTGATGAGGTCGGGTGCCTTTCTGCAAGCATTTGCCCACAAAGGCCGAGTCAGCCACCTGCTCGAAAAAGTGCCGGTTCACATTATTCTCAACCCTCAAGTCGGCCTGATTGGAGCTGCTCTGTGTGCAGCCAGGCTGTAGAGAAGCCACACAACACTTAGCGCTGCTGCTGCCGTGTCTTTAAAGCTGCTCCTGTTGGTCAAAGGCCAGAGCAGCGCCGTCAAAAGGATAGAATCGAGAATGCAGTCGATTTGTCCATGAGGTATGGCAGGGCA
>DATNQE010000677.1:0-3023 GCA_036702895.1 Trichocoleus sp.
TGACGTGAGTAGCTCTGACTCCGCTCTGGCATCGACTGATGCCGCACCCACCCCTGAGGTAGCGAATCTGGCACAGAGCTAGCCTCGCTTAGCAACTAGTTTGTGCCAGTTTGAGTATGATTCAGGCAGTTCCCCCCCGACCCCACAATGAAGCGCAATCTTCTGGCCGCTCTGCTGCTAGCCGCCCTGGTAGGGGCGCTGTTCTTACACCCAGCTGTGGCTCAAACTGCCAGCAGCCCTGCGGATCTCTCCCAGCCTGGCTGGACAACCTGGCGACCTCGCGCCGAAATCGCCGCTGCCCAGTTTACATCTGGCTTCTCTAATCTAGAGCTGGGCGGCTTTATAGACTTTGAGGCTATCTGTCAGCAGAGTACCGGCCTGCCCAATGAGGAGATCGACTACTGGTTTCGCTTGGATCGGCTAGTGAGCGCTATCGGCACCGGCCGAGTAGAGTATGGCTGCTGGGAGGCGGGCAAATTTCTTCACACCTACAGCAGCACCGCTACCCGCACCGGTCTGGACTGGGTTGACTGTCTGCAGGTCAGCACCAATGCACCCAATGGCTTAGTGATTCGAGCCGATGCCAACAGCCGCAGCGCTCGGCTGGGAGCTGTTCCGGTGGGGGGCAGGGTGGTTCCGAACAGCTTTCCGGCCATTCTCCGCAGCGCCGACGGACGCGACTGGATTGCCATTAGCCGCCCCCGAGAAGGCTGGGTTTCCGTGGGCGAGGCACCCGTTGGCCCAATTAATCTTGCCCTCTGTCGTGCTTGAGCTGAGGCGGCTGAAGCGGCAGCGACCTTAAGCTTTGACTTTGCCGAAGCGCCGATCACGCTGCTGGTAGGCGTAGATCGCCTGGTGAAACTCGGACTGGTCAAAGTCGGGCCAAAGCGTTTCGGTGACGTAAATTTCGGCGTAGGCAAGCTGCCACAGCAAGAAGTTGCTAATGCGCATCTCCCCGCTAGTGCGGATTAGCAGGTCGGGATCAGAGAGATCTGCGGTGTAGAGGTGCCGGGAGAAGAGGGCTTCGGTGATGTCTTCGGGAGCGATGTGGCCCTGCTGCACCTGGTCTGCGATCGCACGGCAGGCCTGCACGATTTCCTGGCGACCACCGTAGTTGGTTGCGATCGCAAAGCTAATTCCCTTATTTCCCTTAGTCTGATTCACCGCGTAGTCAATCTCTGCCTGCAGCGACTTTGGCAGCGCTGCCAGATTGCCCACAAAACGAATGCGGACATCCTCCTCCATCATCTCCGCCAGCTCCTGGCGCAGCACCCGCTCAAACAGGGTCATGAGAAAGTCCACTTCTTCTACCGGGCGACCCCAGTTTTCAGTGGAAAATGCGTAGGCCGTCAGCGCCTCAATTCCCCAGTCGCGGCAGCAGCGCAGCAGCTTCTTGAGCGTGTCTACGCCCTGGCGATGGCCGAGTACGCGGGGCAGCCCCCGACGCTTAGCCCACCGGCCGTTGCCATCCATAATGACGGCCACATGTTTAGGTAAACGCTCCCGGATTAGATCAGCGGGCAGTTCAGTGCGACTAATAGGCTTGGCGGTCATTTCTTCTCCCGAGACGCCGACGACAGCAGGCGAAATAGGCGTTGTAAAACAGAGAGTCCCTGAAGGCCCAAACGCCTTCCCAAACTTCGCAGCGTAGGCGCCACCGCCTCACGCTCCACAGCCATCGAAAACTTAGCCCGCAAAATTTCCCTCAACCGGCTGCTGGTCAAAGGCCGATTCAACGTTCCCCGTTCTGCCAGGGAAATAGATCCCGTTTCTTCTGATACCACAACACAGATGCAATGCTCCACCCGTTCTGTAATCCCCATGGCTGCCCGGTGCCGCGTCCCCAATTGGCGTGAGGCGGATCGCTCAGAGATGGGCAAAATCACCCCAGCCGCCATCACCCGCGAGCCGCGAATCAGCAGTGCCCCGTCATGGAGTAAGGTACTGGTTTGAAAAATAGTTTGAATCAATTCCCTAGAAACTTCCGCATTTAGGCGCACCCCAGGCACAGAAAAATCCCGGTCGTCAATAGGCTTGTCAGTTTCCAGGATTAGCAGTGCCCCCGTGCGGTTTTGCGACAGATCCTTAACGGCATCAACAATTTCATCAATCACACTGTCAGGCTGAGGCGGTGCTTCGCGGGGCGGATTGAGCAGCTGCCAGAGGCGGCCCTGGCCGATCTGCTCCAGCAGCCGCCGAAACTCCCCCTGCAGCATAAACGCCATCGCTACAGCAGATCCGACCACCAGCTTGTCCAGCACGAAGCCTAGTAGCTGCAGTCCGATTGCTTTGCTTAGGGCGGCCGCCAGCATCAAAAAGATGAGGCCTCGCACCATCCATAGGGTACGCCGCTCACCAATGATGACCAGCACCATATAGGTCAGCAGCAGCACAAGGCCAATATCTAGGGCTGGAAGCAGGAAAAACCGAACCCTATCCAGGTTTGCCAGCCATTGCTCCCAGAAATTCATGAAAACCCATCTGGTGCCCGAAAACAGCCCATGCCAACATCACAGCGCCAATCCCAATATATTGAAACTGGCAACGCCTACATTAGCCCACTCGGCTAAGTCCCTACCAGTGGCTTTAGGGGCACCCGACCCAGGAGATCTACCAGAGAGTCTCAGAGGGTCTGCCCAGCAAGTCCTGTCAAACAGGCTTCCCAGACAGACCCCCAAAATAGTCCCTAATGTAAGCCGACCTAGGGTCTCAAGGTTTCCGGTAAGCAGTCATGCCGCAGCAGATCTTGCAGGGTTTCCCGCTGAATAATCAGGTGAGCTTCTCCCTGGTTGACCAGCACCGCAGCCGGACGGGGGACGCGATTGTAGTTTGAGGCCATGCTGTAATTGTAGGCACCTGTCGCCGGGATCACGACGACTTCCCCTGTGGTCAGTGCCGGTAACTGAGCATCTTTAATCAGGATATCCCCCGATTCACAGTGTTTTCCAGCCAAAGTAATCGTTTCGCTAAGCGGTGCCGACATGCGGCTCGCCGCTAGCGCTCGGTACACCGACTGGTAGGTG
>DATNQE010000143.1:0-3629 GCA_036702895.1 Trichocoleus sp.
GCCTACGGCGTGGCGGTCGGCGGCTTTTTGGCGGCGATGGGACTAGGCGCGTACCTCAGCCGCTTTATTGGCACAGAGGAGGCTCGCGCTCAGGCAGGCGCTGAGGAGCTAGAACCCTTGGGGAGCGATGCCTCCCGGATAGATTCACCCAAAAACTTGCTGGTAGCCTTTGCCTGGGTAGAGCTGTGGATTGCGCCCCTAAGCGCACTGCTGCCCCTGGCCCTGTTTGCCCTGTTTGTCATGGATGGGCCGGTGTGGATAGGGCTGGCGCTGGTAACCCTACTGCTAGGCACTTTGGCGGGGCTGGAGGTGCCCCTGCTGACCCGCCTGCTGGAGCAGGATGCGGGGGTACGCGATGCGCTGGCCGGGGTGCTGGCTCTAGACTACTTTGGTGCCCTAGCCGGTTCTCTAGCGCTGCCTGTGCTGCTGCTGCCCACGGTGGGGATGTTTCCCTCGGCGGCGCTAATTGGGGCGCTACCGGCGCTGATGGTGTTTCTGCTGGGGCAGGGGTTTGGCGGCGGGAAACGGGGGGTGTTGCGATCGCAGCAGCGCTGGGCCCTGCTTCTGTGTGCAGCGCTCGTCGCCCTGGCGCCGATGACGGTGCCGCTGAGCGACCGTTTGGAGAACACGCTCTACAGCGCTCCCGTGATTAGCCGGGTGCAGTCGCCCTACCAGCGCCTGGTGCTCACCCGCCAAGGCCAGGATGTGCGGCTGTTTCTCGATGGCGAGCTGCAGTTTTCTACCCTCGATGAGTACCGCTACCACGAGGCGTTGGTGCACCCGGCGATGAGCGCCAGCGCTAGCCGCCGTCGGATCTTGGTGATGGGGGCAGGCGATGGTTTGGCGCTACGGGAGGTGCTGAAGTGGCCCGAAGTAGAGCGCGTTCTGCTGCTAGAGCTGGACTCAGCAGTGGTCAACCTGGCCCAGCGCCAGCCCTTTTTGCAGCAGGCCAACGCCCATGCCTATGCCGACCCCCGGGTAGAAGTGCGCCAGGCCGACGCCTTCTTAGCAGCCCCCGCCCTAGCGGAAACCTTCGACGTGATTCTGGCCGACTTTCCCGACCCCGACCAGACTGTTTTGGCCAAGCTCTACTCCCAGGGCTTTTATCGCCGCCTGCTGCCGCGCCTGGCGCCCGCAGGCGTGTTTGTCACGCAGGCGTCGAGCCCTTTCTTTGCGCCTCGCGCCTTTGCCTGCATTGCCGCTACGCTGGGGTCTGTTGGCCTGTCGGTGCACCCCTACACGGTGGATGTCCCCAGTTTTGGCCCCTGGGGCTTTGTGCTGGCCCAGCGCTTGCCGCTGCAGCCTGCGGCGCTAGAGCTGCCGGTGCCAACCCGCTTTTTGACGCAATCCCTATTGCACAATCTGTTTGATCTGCCGGGGGATGTGCAGTTGGGCAACGTAGAAGTGAACCGGCTGGCCGATCCGGTACTGGTGCAGTATCAGGCAGACCCGCGTTGGGCGGCGTATTAGGAGAGATAGCGCTATGTTTACTTGGGTTTTGATTGGCGTGGTTGCGATCGCAGTGGCGGCGGTGGCGCTGGTAGTAGTTCAGGCGCGGCGGCCTTTACCGGCTCAAAACGCGCCGCAGATGGCACCGCTGGAGCGCACGGTCTTTTCGCTAGAGATTGGCGACGTTGTGCAGCACTTGGGCACCGATTGGTTTGTCGAAGGTAAGTTGACGTACAACAGCAATGGCTACACCTGGCTGGAATATTTGCTGCAGGATGAGGAGCGCATTCGCTGGCTCTCAGTCGAGGAAGACGACCAGGTAGAGGTTGCCTTGCTAGAGACAGTTCAGGGGTTAGACGTGCCCAATACCCCGCCCAATTCCCTCACCTACAGCGGCATTACCTATCAGCTCGATGAGTCGGGCACGGCGCAGATGACGAGGGTAGGCGCAACTCTCAACCGTCAGGGCGAATCCTGCCGCTACTACGACTATCGAGGCCCTTCTGGCGAACGGCTCTCGATTGAGGACTGGGGCGACGAGCGCGAGGTCACTCTGGGCCAGAAGATTCATCCAAGGGCGCTCACGCTGCTTCCGGGCGACGGTAAACGCGTGTATGGCAGCTAACGGCTGCAGCGAATCAAAGTTTTCAAAATTCGCCTTTGAGTTTGTGTCCCCTAATTTCTGGGGGCATACATCATGATGAGCACTCCGATTAGCACGACCCAGCCGCCTAGCAGGTCAAACCGATCGGGCATGATGCGATCGACTAGCCAGCCCCACAAAATAGATAGGGCAATAAAAACTCCGCCATAGGCTGCGTAGGCGCGCCCGAAGTGAGTGGGTTGCAGTGTGGGAACCGCGCCGTAGAAACCCAGGATTACGACGCCTAGCAGGGCAAGCCAGACGCTTTTTCCCTCGCGAAGCGATAGCCAGACTAAGTACCCGCCGCCAATCTCACAGAGGCCCGCCAGAATAAAAAACAGCAGCGATTGAATCAACTGAAAATCCTCCTAAGCCATCTCAAAGCCTTCTCCACAGGAGAACTGTAAACTGTCCCTCGCGAAGAAAAGGCGCTCGATGAGTGAGGTCTCTGCTGCTGAGCTGATGAAGATGCGATCGCAGTAGCCGGTAGCTCCGGTAGTAATCCAGGCAGAGCGTCCCTTACCGAGGGAAACACACCGCAGGTCGCTGAGGTGCTTGAGTTTTCAGTCTGTGAGTTTTAACTTCAGCCATTAAGGCTTTTATTGGTGGTCGCCAGAAGCATTATCTTTGATGGCAACTCCAGTTACTTTGATTTTTCCACCAAAGGGTAGGGCAGCAGCTTGATAAATCGTTCGGGCTGGCCGTTTCCCTTCTGGAAAAATTTCTGCAAACAGTCTATTCACTTCGTCAACATCGGCTAGGTCAATAAAAGCGATATCAACAAACACGATATCTTCTTTCGAAAACCCGGCTTCTCTCACAACGGAAAAGAAGTTAGTAAAAGCACGCTTTGCTTCTTCGTAAGCCGTACCAGCCACGTACTTCCCAGAAATATCAACCGATAGTTGACCGCTTATGTGGCAGGTATTTCCTACAACAACGGCATGGCTAATGGGTGAAGACCACTTCGGCAGCCCTTCCCCCTCCGTGATGAACCTTCGCGCACTCATAATGGAGTCTCTACTATTGTTGAGCTGAGTGAGTATTGGCAGCGAACATCTCTTCTCTAGCTAAAAACCTTAGAAAGCGCCCCCGCCAGAACTCAGCAATGTACTACGTGGTCACTTCAGTCTTCTGCAAGCACTTTCCAGGTTTTGGTATTATCTTGCAGCCGCTCAGGAGGATTGCTGTTTTTAACGAAATAAACAGGGAAGTTATGTGGTTATAGAGGGAGGCGCGATCGCAACAGCAGACCAAAATCACGTTCCCAATCACTCGCCGCAGATAGCCCTTGATTCCTACACATAACCCCTCGACGGTTGACGCGCATCGAGGTTGTTATGTTGCAGTGTGGCTCAAACCTCGTACTCATAACGGGCAACGTAGTAAGGCCCAACTTGCCTGTCGCTGTGATGCCGAAACCCAAATTTTTCATACAGCTGACGTAAACGCGAACGGTCCGCCGCACAATCTAGGCGTAGGTACCGCTTGCCCAGTTCTCGACTATGCTCAACTGCCCACTGCATCAATGCCGTTG
>DATNQE010000758.1:0-4132 GCA_036702895.1 Trichocoleus sp.
TACATCATCCATAGCGCTAGCAAAGGAAACTGGTACTACCAACTTTATTTGTCGGCGTGATAACCCATTTGAGACACAGCGCTGCGGGTAAACGTAATGCGCTGCTCCAGGTCAAGCTGCTTGATCTGATCAACAAATTCGCTGGTGTTTTCGGGCAGCTGATAATCGCCGGGCAGATTGACTACAGAGCCCTCTTCCATATATTGAGCTAGCAGCAGCCAAAACTCCAGCTTCACACTGGAGCTCAGGTTGCCATAGGCGCGGCTGATGTCGGTATCTGCGCAGTTCACAACATCTCGCTGAGCCTGCAGCTGCTCTTCCTTAGAAAGATTTTGCACCTGGTGAGCCAAAGCTAGACCCAGGGTTTCTACATCAGGGCCAGGAGCCGGATTCAACTGGTCTTTGATGTCCAGATAGCCAAACCACAGCAGAGCCAGTTTGGTATCAACATCAAACTGCTGGAATGCCTCTAGGGGCTGGTTAACTTTTTGGTCGGAAGTTGTATAGGTCATAAAAAGTCCTTAATTCACCAGTCGCGCTCATCGTTTTTCAGAAACCTCTGAAAAAGTTCTCAAACAAGCGCTTTTTCATTTACGTAACAAAGTCTAAAGAACTCTGCTAAGTATCTAAACCGTCAGATGAAAGAGTTTTTAATGAACTTTCTTAAGCAGAATTTCTACCTCCTGAGAGGTTGAACATAACCCTGTTTAGCGAAGAGCAAAAGTGCCTTTAGATGAGCTCGTCCCTGGTGAAAAAGACGGTGGGATTAGGCTAATTCGCATTAAGAGGAATGGCCACCAGCGTCTGTTTTACCGGGCATTCTCAACCGCACCTGCGCACAGTCAAACTGTTTCCAAGAACCGTTTACAGGCAGGCTCTAGTGGAGATGCAAATGTCCATATTTAGAGAAGATTCCTGCGTTAGCGAGGAAGCTTGCCCTTCTTTTGCAATCAACCCTCGTAGTCAGTGGCGATATCAATATCAAGGGTGTCTTCGTCGATAGTGACAAAAAGCTGGTTGGGGCGACAGCAAACTTGGCAGTCTTCAATATACGTCTGAGACGACCCAGCAGAGAGGTCCACAAAAGTGGTGTTGGGCTCACCGCAAAAAGCGCAGTAAAACTCGGCGGTAGACTGCATAGTCAAGCCTATTTAGGAGCAGGTGCATCTTAGCAGGCAATAGGGCAGGCAGCGAAGCGAGTCGATCGACTAGTCGACCGACTAAACACCACAATCAAGGGAGTCTGCCCCAAGTTGGAAATGTTTCAGGCAGCGGAACCCGCTAAGCTGGTACCGCTTCACCTTGCTCCAGAGCCTGGGCCAAGTGTTTCTTCAGCGTGTCCTTAGGGAGAGGACCGGCCAGATGATCCCACGGTAGAACCTGATCGAGCGCCCAGTTGTCGTGAACATAGAACTCTAAGGGCGGCAACTCACCTTTAAAGTCTTTGAAAGCGCGGCGGTAGCTGCCCAAGGTATCACCGTAGTGGCGCACCCGCTCCAGCAGGGGAGCCAATCTGCGATCGCCCCTGGAAATTAGAGTCTGGATTACAGACCAGTTATAGCTTTCGGGGCGAAAGTCGATGCCCTTGGGGCGCAACTGCTTCTGCAAAAACTGAAGGCGCTTCTCAGCCTGGCGATTGACGCCAAGCCACTGGAACGGCGTGTGGGCCTTGGGCACAAACGTACTGCATCCCAGAGTGAGCTTGAGACCCGGAGCCGTTTTTTTGAGCTGCATCATCAGGGTGGCGGTTTGCTCCAGGTCGCTCATCTCCTCGCCCGGAATACCGGCCATGCCGTAAAGCTTCAGGCTGCTAAGTCCACCCGCTTTAGCGTTGATCGCCGCAGCAATAATCTCGTCTGTCGTTAACTTCTTATTTACAATGCGGCGCACCCGTTCCGAGCCGCTTTCAACAGCGATCGTCACAGAGTGGGAGCCATGACGAGTTAGCGTCTCAGCCAGCTTGGCGTTGACGGTGTTGGTTCGCACCGAGGACAGGCTGAGACGCACCGCGTCAAACTGAGGTCGGTTGAGGTAGTCGAGCAGGGTCTCAAATTCGGGGTGCTGGGTAACGGAGGCTCCCAATAGCCCCAACCTATCCGTTACAGCAAGCCCGCGCTCAATAGCCGGGATCAGTGAAGACTCTAGGCTAGCGGTGCGAAACGGCAACGTCAGATAGCTCGCCAGGCAAAAGCGGCACATCTCGGGGCAGCTTCGCACCACCTCCACCATGAAAATATTTTCCCAGGCGGCTCGCTCTGTCACGACTGAAGAAGCCGAGAGAACATTGCCTCGGTAAGTCTGCTTTTGCACGACCGCTGGAATGGCAGCATCAACTGGCGTGATGGCGGCAATGCCCTCCTCAGGGCCAGCGTAAGTTACTTCATAAAGGGCAGGAACATAAATGCCCGGCGTTTGAGCCAGATGCCGCAACCGGTCAGCTCGGTCGGCTTGGCGCACGGCGTGATAGCTATCGATAAAGCTATCTAGCAGTAGTTCGCCATCCCCCAGCAAAATGACGTCAAAAAAGTCAGCAAAGGGTTCGGGGTTGGCGGTGAGCACCGGCCCGCCGCCAAAAATAATGGGGTGCTCAGCACCACGCTCAGCCGCTCTAAGAGGGATATTCAGCCGCTCTAGCAATCCCAAAATGTGGACGTAATCCAGCTCCCAAGACACCGAGAAGCCGACCAGCTCAGGCTGAGCTGGCAGAGACTCTTGGCAATCGGTAAAGAGGCGGCTAACGGCGAGATCGGGCCGCTGGGCAAAGGTGGCCCAGACAACCTGATAGCCCAGGCTGGTAATGCCAACGCTGTACTCGTTAGGAAAGGCAAAGATCAGCGGCACAGCTCCCGTATCAGGAGTTGCTGGATCAAATAGGAGTCGTTCAGCCGCAAAGGGAGAATCAGTCACAAGGGTACTCTAGAACTATCGGGGCAATTCGGGTAGGCATGCAGCCTGGGCAAAAACTTGGTCAGATGGCCTGAGTAAAAACCTGAAGCAGGACTCAATGAATCTATTGAGGCTAGTTACAGGGCTTAGACCAACCCATACCTTAATAGGCCCCACCTTTGATCTTACAGAGCACCGTTAAGGATGGGGAAATACTGAGCCGAACGCCGTCGTGACAAAGGCTTTATCTGCTAGCCACAGGCAGCGTTGAGAATTACGCAAATCTCCGGTAGCCTACCGCTGGATCTAGTGGAATGTACGGTTTCAGGGCAACGACTAGTTAACTTAGGATGAAGCTAAATCAGGCTTTGCGGTGGTGTCTTGAGTGCCGGTGCCGTGGGTTAAGTGCTCTTCCGACCTTATTTGTAGTGTGCGATCGCACGTCTTATGGACAGACTATTTTCTGCCTTGCACCCCTCTGACAGCAGCCTGACTCCCTTTGAGCAAGCCACTTTGGTGCCCTCAGCAGAGGCCAGCACCTCCAGCCAGCAGCTTTCCAACGAGCAGCGCAAATGCTTAGTGGCTGAGGCTCATCAGTGGCTCAAGCAGGGTATTGCCCAGTATCGGCAGGGCCAGTATACGCCCGCGCTGGCCATTCTGCAGCAGGCTCTGCAGGCCTATCGCAGCCTGGCTCACCACAGCGGCGAGGGCAAAGTACTGCTGACGCTGGCCAGCCTTTATTACCAGCTGGCAGACTACCTCTGGTCAATGGACTATGCCCGCCAAAGTCTCACCATTGCTTACCGCCTTCAAGATCGCCACCTGGCTCAGCAGGCCTCCAGCTATCTGGGCAACAGCTACCGCCACTTAGGCGACCCCAAAAAAGCGCTCGACGCGATGGGCCAAAGTTTGGCGCTTGCTCGTGAACTTAGCGACGTCCCAGCCGAGATGCGATCGCTCAACAACCTGGCGATAATCCACCGTATGGAGGGCAACCCAGCTCGCGCTGCCGAACTCTACACCGCCAGTCTAGCCCTGGCCCAGCGTCTTAATGACCTAGCGACCCAGGAGCAGGTGCTGCGCAACTTAGGCAACACCTACCAGGCCATGGGCAACTTCTATCGCACCATTGAGTACTATGACCAGCTGCTGCAGATCGTTAGCCGTCGCTTTGATACGGCCCCTGCCACCCTCGATCTGCGAACTATGTTGCGGGTTTTGCGCAACCTCATTAGTGCCTGCCAAA
>DATNQE010000772.1:0-3136 GCA_036702895.1 Trichocoleus sp.
AATGGCTAGGGCTCTGACGACTCCGGCTAAACTAGAGGCCCCACGGCCACTTAGGGCGGCTGCCAGGCTGATAATCAGGCTAATTTTGGCAAACTCCGAGGGCTGCACATAAAAGCCGCCAATATTAATCCAGCTTTGGGCGCCAGAGCCGATCGTGCCGATAAACAGCACCAAAATCAGGGCAGCGTTGATGATGGCGTATATGATCCACTGCCACTGCAGCAGGTACTCGTAGCGCATCCGAGCAACCCACAGCGCTATGAGCACGCAGATCAGCCCCAGCCAGGCGTGGTTCCAGCTCAGCTCCGGCATATTTAGGTTGCGCTGAATGCTGCTGATAACAAGGGTGGCAAAACCTACTAAAACAACAGGCAGCACCATCAGCAGCCAGTCTACGCCCTGCCAGCCCTGGGCCAGAAAGCGCCAGCGCTTTTGGAAACTCGAGGAAGCCTGGATCATGATGCTAAAGCGGCAACGGAGATTTTAGCGGCAACCTGCTGTGCGATCGCACGCAGCGCCTGGGCAGAAGCCGATTCCGGATAGGCTACCACAATCGGTTCGCCCTGGTCACCGCCCTGGCGCACCGCCATCTCCAGCGGTACGCAGCCCAGCAGGGGAATGCCCAGCTCCTGAGCCGTTCTCTGACCCCCACCGGAGCCAAAGATGTCGTATTTGCGATCGGGCAAGTCAGGCGGAATAAAGTAGCTCATGTTCTCAACAATGCCTAGCACTGGCACCTGCAGCTGCTGGAACATCCGCAGCCCTCGACGAGCATCTGATAGGGCTACGGTCTGAGGCGTGGTGACAATGACGGCTCCCGCCATCGGCACTGCCTGAGCCAGGGTGAGCTGGGCATCTCCCGTACCGGGGGGCAAATCAACTACCAAGTAGTCTAGGTCGCCCCACTGCACCTGATAGAGAAACTGACGAATAATGCCGTTGAGCATGGGTCCGCGCCAGATAACGGGCTGGTCGCGGTCAATTAAAAAGCCCATTGAAACCATCTTCACCCCGTGGTTAAACACGGGATCTAGAACCTCCCCCTGGCTGCCCTGGCGCACCGCCACCTCGGCCTCCGTTAGCCCCATCATGATCGGAGCATTGGGGCCATAGATATCTGCATCAATCAGGCCCACTTTGGCCCCTGCCTGAGCCAGCGCCACGGCCAGGTTCACGGCAACTGTGCTTTTACCCACGCCGCCCTTACCGCTAGAGACCGCCACAATATTTTTCACGCCAGCAATGCCGGTGCGGTCAGGCAATGCCTTTTGCGTCGGCGTCTCTGCCGTCACAGCAACCTCTACTCCGGTCACGCCTGGCAGACTGCGAACAGCTTTTTCACAGTCTTCTACGATAAATTCCCGCAGGGGGCAGGCCGGTGTCGTCAGTACCAGAGTGAAGTTCACCTGCCCGTTTTCTACCGCCACATTGCGGATCATGTTGAGCTCGACAAGGCTCTTTTGTAGTTCAGGGTCCTGGACAGGACGCAGCACTTCCAGGATAGATTCGACAGTTGGAGAATTGCTCATGGGTTAATTGGGAACCGTGCCAAACGGGCGCATCAGTGAGTCGTCACTAAACCCGTAACGGGCATAGCTTTGTGACGAGGGCAATCAGAACCTAGTCGGTTACAGATATTTACTGATCTTAACGGCTCGCAGGCGTCATCGCTCAGCTGGCGCACCCAAGGCTTACTCTCTAGAGCCTGCTACCAAAGCTGAGAACTCGGCTTGCGACCGCCCAAAGCTGACGTCTGCTCGGCAGCATCCGCTAAAGCCGAAGCCACCCTCGCTGCGTAGGGTTTAAGCACTGACCAAGCCAGCGGAGTTAGCCAACCACGCAGTGTTACGGAATAGGAGATCTGGGTGCCCATCACCGTGGACTTGATTTCGTAGGTAACCCGCTCTTCCAGGCCAGGTACCGGAAATAGCCGTACCGTTAGCAGCTCTCGCGGCAGCACCCGCTCGACAAAAATGCTGACCGGGATGGGGCAAATGCGGGTAAAGGCTCGATAGATTAGCCCTGGTTTGGGCATCAACCCGTTGGGCGCGTTGGTGCTGCTCAACAGTGGGTGCCACGACACATCGGCCAAATTCATAATGGTTTGCCAGAGGGTATCCACCGAGGCAGAGCTCACTGTCCAGTAGGACCTGTCTAAGGTCCTCTGGGGGCGCAGCCGGGCCAACAAGGCTTTAATTGCAGACGTCAAAGGACGGTCTATGGCCCAATCCTTAAACATCGCGGATACCTCCTAGTCAAAGGTATTAAGGAAACAAGTATTGAAAAAACAGGGGCTGAAAAAAACAGCGCTGGAAAAGCAGGCACAAGCAGACGGAAATATTTCAGTAAAGCTTTGAAGAGCTGGGTTTGAAAACCTCCCAGCAGCGGTTGTTGTAAAAATTCTTGACTTGCAACATTTGTTTTGAATTGTGTTTAATCGCTTCAATTCACGATAGTCTGGGAATCGGTTAACCCGCCAACAACTCCTGGTGTTTAGCCCGGTCGCCGGCCCTGCAATGGGTCTAGAGACCTTCCCAGTTATTACCCTTTGTTAAGGGTGGGGCTTGAGGAAGGGATTGTGCCTGCTGCTGCCCCCGACCCTGCTCACCCCAACCTTGGTGTTGGCTGCCCTGATAGCTGCCGCATCTAAGGGAGACTGGGCAGAGAAGGTAGGGTTCAGACAATGGCCCAAGTCATACCTCAGATCTGCTAAAAAGATACTTCTATCTAGTGTGACACAGCTGCCCCCTGCCCCTAGCGTATGTACTTTTATTGAGTAGATTTGCTACAAGCAGCACCCTGTAAAATCTAGAGCGTACGGAAATTCCCCTGAATATCAGCGCGATTTTCCTGAGTTAACAAGAGATTCTGAGGGATCTGCCTCGGCTTTGCATCTTTCCCTAGTTACAACTTCCTCTAGTTACAAACTTCGTCTCCCATCGATTTATGACTAGTTCTTTTGTCTCCCCAGCCACCGCTTCAAATTCTGCTGTACCGCCCAGCGATTCCCGGGAGCGCGTCAGTCAGGCGTTCAAGCAGCTGCAGGACGATATTTGTCGTCAGCTAGAGGCATTAGACGGTGCCGGTACTTTCCAGCAGGATGCCTGGGAGCGCCCCGAGGGCGGTGGCGGTCGGT
>DATNQE010000777.1:0-2308 GCA_036702895.1 Trichocoleus sp.
ACGACGAAACTCTGCTGGCCCCCGTTTCAGCGGTTCAAACCAGCCGCGCCCTGCCCCTAACCGGCACCGACCCCCGTCAGATTTCAATCACGCGCAAAAAAGACCTCTGCAGCCACTACGCCGACATTCTGCAGAGCGTGGACGATCGCATTACCACAACCTCTGTACGCTACGGCGATGTTACCCAGCAGGTGCTGTTGGCGACCTCCGATGGCTCTTTGATTGAGCAGTCCTGGTCTGACATGGAAATGCGCTACGCCGCCACCGCCCGCAATGGCGCAACTGTTCAGACTGGGCGAGAAACCACAGGCTCTCGCCGGGCCTACGAGGATCTGGAGAACCTGGATGAGCAGGTCCGCAGCGCTGCTCTACGGGCAGTGGAGGCATTGGCGCTGCCCGCCGTCAAGGGCAACACGTATCAAGTCGTGATCGACCCCATTCTCACCGGACTGTTTGTTCATGAAGCCTTTGGGCACCTCTCCGAAGCCGACATGACCTACGAAAACCCCGATCTGATGGAGGTCATGACCTTAGGACGGCGCTTTGGCCCCGACTTCCTACAAATCTTTGATGGGGCAGCCCCTGAGGGCCACCGAGGCAGCTACTTCTACGATGATGAAGGCACCCCCGCTACCACCACCCAGCTAATCAAGGATGGCGTGCTCGTCGGGCGGCTGCACTCGCGCGAAACTGCAGGCAAGCTTGAGGAAGCGCCCACCGGCAACGCCCGCTGCCTCAATTACCACTACTCCCCACTAGTGCGTATGACTAACACCTGGATCGAGCGCGGCAAAACCCCAGTCAAAGATCTATTCGTCGACATTAAAGAGGGCGTCTACGCTCGCAACTGGCTAGGCGGCATGACCAACGGCGAGATGTTTACCTTCACCGCTGGGGAAGCCTGGATGATCCGCAACGGCGAGCTGGCCGAGCCTGTGCGCGATGTGACGCTTTCGGGCAACGTGTTTCGCACCCTAGCCGATATTGAAGCCATCGGCGACGACTTCTACTGGGACGAGTCGGGCGGCTGCGGTAAAGGCGGTCAAAACGGCCTGCCTGTGGGCTGCGGTGGCCCCAGCCTGCGCCTACGCAACGTCATTGTTGGTGGTGAGGCGCTGGAGGATTAAGGCGCTAAACGGCAGGCTGACCCTCTCCGCTGCCGCCTGCCGTTTATGTCTCGCTTAAGTAGGGCATTGCCCCGTCACCCTCAGGCGGCTCGTCTAAGGGTGACAGAGCCGAAGCGGCGCTGCGCACCGGCTGCACCCAGGGCTGCCTGCAGCTGCGCTGCCAGGGTGTTAAGGGCAGGCTCTTTCAATAGGCTGAAGTGGTCACAGGGCAGCTCCTGAATCTCTAGCCCTGCGGGTACCAGAGCACGCCAGCCCAAGGATGGGTCAGTTATCGTCGAGCGCATAAAATCGCGAGTAGGCTGCTGGCTGGCCTTGAACAGCAGCACTCTGCCGCTGTAGGGCTGAGGCTTATAAGCGGCGGCGAGCTGTTCGCAGCGGTCGTTGGCCTGCAGGAAAAGCGATTGGATGTTGTCATCCGGAATTGGCTTGAAGGCAGCCCTACCCTGAAAATAGCTCAAAGTGTTGTGCCAGCCAAGCTGCTGCAGATTTCTGAGGTGCTGCCTGACTTTTCCGGCCCGGGATAGGGGCTGGAACCACCGCTGGGAAGTGTTGTAGGTGTCGATCAGCGCAAGCAGCTCAATCGTTTGACCCTGCTCCATAAGCTGCTGCGCCACCTCGTAGGCAATGAGGCCGCCGAAGGAGTAGCCACAGAGGAAGTAGGGACCCTGGGGCTGGCGCGCTCGAATCTCTTCGAGATAGGGCGTAGCCATTTGTTCGATACTGGCGTGAAAGACTGCTTTACCGCCTACTTGGGGAGCCTGCAGGCCATAGACAGGCTGCTCTGGGGCTAGCTGCTGAGCCAGCGGGTAGTACTCGAAGACCTGCCCTGTACGGGTATGCATGCAAAAGAGTGGCGGCTTGCCCTGACCTTTCTGGATCGGAACGAGCGATCGCATTTCCTGCGGAGCTGTATGATTCTGCAGAACTGTCGCCAGCTGCTCCAGCGTGGGCGCCTCAAACAGCATTGAAATGGGCAGCGCCTGGCCCCATACCTGCTCAATCTCAGTGAAGAGATAGGCGGCCAAGAGAGAGTTGCCCCCCAGTTCAAAGAAGTTGTCTGTGGCGCCGACGGGCCGGACGTTGAGAATTTTCTCCCAGAGGGCGGCGAGCGACTGTTCGGTAACGGTGCGGGGAGCTACAGACGCTGATTTAGTAGGGCTCTGCACCCTATTAGGACGCGG
>DATNQE010000790.1:0-4198 GCA_036702895.1 Trichocoleus sp.
AGGTGATGCCGTTTTTGCGATCGTTCCAGCCTGACCTGCTCATCGTCAGCGCTGGATATGATGCCAACCAGGCTGACCCCCTAGCAAGCATGGCATTGCAACCTCAGGACTACGGCCAATTTACCCAGCTCTGTTTAGGGCTAATCTCTAAAATCTTGTTTGGCTTGGAGGGAGGCTACGACTACACTGCCCTAAGTCAGTCGGTGCTCTCAACGATCGCTACTCGGCTAGCAGCTTAGGGGTGGTAGTGGTGTGGGTGAATGCTTGCCCTAATCGTCAGCCCAGCCTGTATCTCCAACCCTTCTTTTGGGGTGTAGCTCGCTTCCTGTAGGATGGGCTTTCCAGAACCATTCTGCCGAGTTTCAGTTACGCCAGCTTAAGATTTTGGCCTATTTAAAGTTCTGCAGCCAGAATTGAGCCAAAAGCGCTTTTCTGGAGCAAAACCTATGGCTGCTGAAGGGCTGATTCAAGCTCTGCTAGGGATCGCTAGAGTCTACGTTGAGCGTTATGGCATGCCCGACTCTCTGGAGCAGCTGCAAAGTATTGTGGGCTCACTGATTAGTGTTGGGCAGCGAGCGGAGGACATTGCACCTGCTCTAGCCAATGCTTTAGCGCTGCCAAACCCTGCTGTAGAGGCTCTAATTCAGCAGGTGGCGACTTGGCTAGCGGACGGCGCATCTCCTGGTGCAGCTATAGATGGAGCCCTTGACGAAACTATCGACAGTACCAAGCAGGCTCTAGTCGAGCAGGCTTATCAGTGGCGGCAGCGTCTTATAAGCGAGGTGAAGGAAACCCTGCACGCTTATGTGCAGCGCTTTGCCCCTCAACTGGATTTCGCAAGCCTGCCAGATACCATCGAGGCCATCATTCCACTGGTGCAAGATGGCCGCATTACCCGCGCTGAGGTCAGCGATCTGGTACGGCAAATCGCTATGAGTTTTGGGCCTCAAGTGGCGCTCTCTCAGGGTATCGAGCCGCAGCATCTTGAGGCGGCTCAGGCGCTAGCGCTTTCCATGGCTCAAAAGCCTATGGAGCAAGCCGTGATGGAAACAGTCGTCGCTTACATGCAGAAGTTTGAGCCAGCAATGGAGGCGGTGAGCGAGGAACTGATTGAAAAAGCGATAGGTGCTCTCTCCAATCTCCCCATTGAGTTTGATTGGGCTATGGAGCTGAGCCTGAAGGACAAGCGCCTGCTAATTAAACAGGTCGCTTTTAAGCTCAACATTATGCAAGCCTCGCCGCCCCCGTCTCAAACGGCTCAAGAGCTGGCCGATCAGGTGCACAGCGAAATCCAGCAGTTTCGTCAGGAGCGAGAAGCTTCCATCGGAACGGTCGATGTCACTAAGGGGTTTACCAGCAGCGACGGGCTAGAGGTCTCCAGCGGCTGGAGCCTGCCCAGTAAACCGCCCGAGACTTGAAGCACCAAGTCTCTAACCCGCCAGCTGACCTCCTGTGACGTCTAGATCCATCCCGGTCATTGAGGTCGCCTCATTAGAAGCTAGGAACATGACGGCTGCTGCAATTTCATGGGGCGTCATGATGCGTTTGGTGACAAAGCCTTGAACAGCCTGTTCATAGGTGATCCCCTGAAACTCAAATGACTCGCGCAGCTGGGGCGTATCAACAGCGAGCGGCGAGATCGAGTTAATGCGGATGTTGTGGTCTGCGTTCTCCTGGGCAGCTGCTTTCGTGAGCCCAATCACACCGTGCTTACTAGCGTTGTAGTGACCCGTGGTGCGAAACCCCATGTGGCCAGCTACCGATGCCATGTTGATGATGTTGCCCCCTCCCAGTCGCCGCATGTGGGGAATTTCGTACTTCATGCAGAGGAACTCACCAACGGTGTTGGTCGTGATGATGTCCATGAAGTTATCCAGCGGGATGTCTTGAATCTCGGCGGGCGTCATGAAAATCCCAGCGTTGTTGAAGGCAATATCGAGGCGGCCGTATTGGTCTACACAGCCGTTTACAAACGCTCTTACATCGGCTTCAACGCGAACGTCGGCTCGTTGATACGTCGCTTTGCCACCGGCATCGCGAATGCTCTGGGCGACTTGCTCGCCTAAGGCTTCGCGCCGACCGCAAAAGTGAACGGTTGCTCCCTCTGCTGCAAAGGCTCGGGCGCTGGCTTCTCCAATACCAGAGGTGGCCCCGGTGATCAGCACGACCTTATTGGCAAACCGACCGTTGGGGTTTACTGTTGCTGGGGTTTCTAACGGATTTTGAGTGTTTGCTTGGGCTTTTTGCGTAGCAAGCACGGTTGCAAACCCGGCTGCCCCGATTGCTCCGGTCGTGAGAATCTGACGACGACTGACCTCTGCCATGGTTATTCCCCCATTACTTTCAGCTTGCCGGTTTCCCCAACTTGATAGAAGAGGGTATGGCAGCTGCATCGGGCCAGGCTAGGAAATTATTGCTGTTTTGCTGACGTAGCGTTTTGGCGTTACTCCAACTAGGCGCTTGAAATGTCGGCCAAAATGACTTTGATCGTAAAAGCCTGCGATCGCAGCCACTTTGGCGATGGGAAGTTCCTGAATGAGCAACTTTTTGGCCTCTGCAATGCGCAGATGAGTTTGGTAAGCACTGGGAGAAGCTCCCAGGGTTTTACGAAAAACCCGGCAGAAGTGAAATCGGCTTAATCCGGCAATGCCCGCAAGCGTTTCTAGGGAGACATCGCTGGCATAGTGGGCGTGAAGGTAGTCACGGGCGAGCATGACCGACGCATGAGCTGGTTTCAATGGAGAAACTGTGGAGCGATCGCAGGCGTGGCACCGAATTAGGTAGGAGAGAAACGCCCAAAGGGACTCATCGCGCTCTAATTTAAAGTGCTTTTGGTCCAGTGTTGACTGCAAAGCTAGAAATAGATGGTTCAGCGTTAAATCGGTAAAAAATGCTTCTGTAAAGAAGGGGAGCCCAGTAGGCTTGCCGATGTACCTCAGCCGCAGCGGTGTGCAGCCACTTTGGGTGGATGTGCATCATCTCGAAGTGGGCAGGTGTTGGGAGATAGGTGCGATCGCTAGGGGCGTGCATTTCTCCTGACTGAATGATGCTCAGGCTGCCGATGGGAATGCTGTGGCGGGCGCCTCGGTAGTGATACTCCCCCTGGCAATCAAAACTGAGGCCAAACTGATACTCCTCATGGGTATGTTTTGGAAGCGGCTCTACAGAACCGGCTGTGTAAGCGTATCTCTCCAATAAAATGTCGTTTGATTCCCAGGCTTGAACGGTAACTTCTGCTGCTTTGGTTTTCATAGACATCGGTAGCCGTTCGGGGGGAGGGCAGGTCTACACAAAAGCTAGGAATGTGGCTGCTTAAGCTTGTTGGTGCTGCGTTAGTCAGACCCAACAAGTCCTTGAGGGTGTTGGCTTCTACGGTGTGCTGATGCGGCGCTGGCTATGCCAAACTATGCTTCTACCAGCTGCTTCAGAGCCTGGTTCATGTCCTCGAACCCCTTTCTTGCTTTGGTGTCTAGGTCTCGCCACAGCAGAGGGACCAACAGACCTCTAAAAACTTCGCGGTGGATGAAGCGGGTGCAGTTATCTGCTAACGGCTCAAGCCGGAACTGATGCTCCCCATCGAAAATACCCGGCAGCAGTAGGCGCCCCAACCAGCGCAGCTCTTGGTTCGGCTGCAGTGCCTGAATGACCGGGCGAAACTTCATGCCGGTGCCGCCGGGGGGCTGAATGAATACGGTTATCTGTTTACCCTGCTGCGGGACTCCCTCAGCGGAAAGAATGAAGGGGTTCCACTCGCTGTAGCGGCTGAAGTCTGTTAGCGCTGCCCATACTTTGTCTGCTGGAGCGTTAATCTCAATGCTGGTACTGAGTTCTTTAGCCATAGCTAGCTCCCGCTAGGCATAGAAACTACCCGCCTATGCTACTAGATTGCGCTTTGGTTCGGCAGCGCCTTAGCTAACTACCAACCGTCATTGCTAAGAAGCGCTGACGGTTGGTAGTTAGATCGACGGGGCTAGCGCTCTAGAGCGGCTCCAGAGGCTTCACGCTTGGTGAGAACCGAGATGTATTCTCCAGTTCTGCTGGTGGGAACGGGCGGCGACCAGTGCTTGGGTTCGGCATAGCGCAGCGCTCCGAGAACGTGGATAGTTCTCTGGATAGCGCCGTAGTCACCCAGCAAAAAGTGCCTGACAAGCTCCTGATTTGGAGCCTGAGGAATGGACTCGAGCAGGCGATCTCGACC
>DATNQE010000794.1:0-8866 GCA_036702895.1 Trichocoleus sp.
CTCTCAGCGTTGTTCGCAGAGATCGTGACCGACTTTTTGCAGCTTATTATCTACGGCGTTGTATCGGGGTGCATTCTTGCGCTAGGGGCCATTGGGGTCTCCCTGACGTTTGGCATTCTCCGGTTTGCTAATTTTGCCCACGGCGATCTGATGACTATTGGCGCCTACTCCGCCTTTACCCTGGCAATTACGCTGGGGCTGCCGTTCTGGTTAGGCTTTGTCCTGGCCTGTGGGGCAACAGCACTGGTGGCAGTAGTGACCGACAAGTTGGTCTTTCGCAAACTGCGGCGACGGCCGCCGGTTATTCTGCTGATTTCGTCCTTTGGCATCGCGCTCATCTTTCGCAGCCTGATTCAGCTCGTCTGGGGGTCAGGTCAGCTCGTCTATCGTCAGGGCATTCAGCGGCCTGTGCAGCTAGCCGGGCTAAACTTCAGGCCCGATCACGCCACTATTGTTTTGGGAGCCGTAGTGCTGGTGCTCGGGCTGCATCTGTTTCTGCAGTACACCAAGACTGGCAAAGCGATGCGGGCCATGGCTGACAATGTTGATCTCGCCAAAGTAACCGGCATTGACACCGAACGTGTTGTCACCTGGACCTGGGTTTTGGGAGCGGTGATGGCCTGCGCGGCCGGCATCTTTTTAGGGCTTGACACTCAAATTAACCCGGTCATGGGCTGGCGAGTGCTGCTGCCGATTTTTTCGGCCACGATCTTGGGCGGCATTGGTAGCCCCTACGGCGCGATCGCAGGCGGGCTAGTACTGGGTCTAGCCTCCGAACTATCAACTCTTTTTATCTCGCCGGAATACAAGGCAGCCGTTGCGTTTGCCATTCTAATATTGATGCTGATCGTGCGGCCTACAGGACTGTTTGGAGGACGGTAATGCTCAACTACCTGGTTTTCTTTTTGACCCTAGCTGGCATCTACGCCGTTCTCTCCCTCGGCCTCAATATTCAGTGGGGCTACGCCGGGATGCTCAATATTGGCGTTGGCGCTTTTTTTGCGGTCGGAGCCTACGCCAGCGCCATTGCCACAACGCCCCATAGCAGCACCTACCTGGGTGGATTCAACGCTCCGTTTATCATCGGTGCTCTGCTAGCCATGGCCGTATCGGGTGTACTGGCCTTTTTGATCGGCCTAATTACAGTAACGCTGCGCTCAGATTACCTTGCGATCGCAACCATCGGCATTGCCGAAATCGTCCGCCTGGTGCTTAAGAACGAAGCCTGGTTAACCAACGGCGTCCGCGGCATCGCAGGTATTCCCGACCCCTGGCTAGCCGGCACTCCACTGACGTTTCTTATCCTCCTGCTGGTGCTGCTGGCAATTGTCTTTTGGATTAGCGATCGCGCCTATCGTGCCCCTTGGGGCCGGGTGCTACGGGCCATTCGCGAAGACGAGCCCGCCACCATGGCAGCCGGTAAAAATGTTCTCAGTTTTCGGCTGCAGGCGTTTGTCCTGGGTTCAATGGTAATGGGGTTAGCGGGGGCACTTTATGCTCACTTTGTAGGCTTCATCAGCCCTGAAGCCTTCCAGCCCGAATTTGCCACCTTCCTTGTCTGGGTCATGCTGATTGCTGGCGGCAGCGGCAACACCCGCGGAGCTATCTTAGGAGCCTTTGCTATCTGGGGTATTTGGTCAGGCACCGAAGTACTGACATCAAACCTACTGCCGGCCGCTTGGATTACTCGCGCCAGCGCCCTGCGGCTGCTGTTAATTGGAATACTGCTGCAAGTTATCCTGCTGACTCGCCCAGAGGGACTGCTGCCAGAGCAACCGCCCCGACCAGCCAGTGGCGGGAAAGGGCGTCGCTGGCGCATCAAGGGCGAAGAGTAGCCGCTAGCAGCCATGAAATCGATGGAGGAAGGTTCTTAAACGGCTTTTAGTAGACCCCAGGGTCTAGCGTTAAGGCGATTAACGGCCTTCCTCTGTCTGATGGCTTTATGAATGGGCTTCGCTCCCTACCTGTTGATTCTCCCTAAAAACTGGGTTAAGCCCTCAGAAAGAGAGCTTAACCTAGTTTTTCAGGCCTATTTGCCTAGGGCTATGGATCGATGTGGATCGGCTCTGATAATTGTTACTTTTTCAATAACGGTAGCTTAACGGCTTACCTACCCAATCCTTGGGGCGTCTTCCAGAGTCGTTCAAACTACGCAGTTAAAAAGACTGCTAGGCGGCGAGGCTGGACGGCGAGAGAAGCAAAGTTCTCCTTGGGTTAACCTGCTGGGTTAGCCTGCGGTGACTCTTAGGTCGCCCATCTCGAAAGAGAGCACGCCATTAGAGTAGCGCCTAAATGTAAAGACATTGGCTCTTTGCGTAGACAGGCCGTGAACTATAGGTAGATTTTCAGTTTTTTGTTAGCCCTGAGCACTTTTGTCAATGGGGCATTGGTAAAAAAATGTAAATCTGCCGGGCAAGGGTGACAGTTTTAGGGATGAATTGATATACTTCTGCCCAATCGCCTAAGGTGAGGCACAATTGTCAAACGATTGTTATAATTTGTAAAACACTAGACGCCTGCCCCTGCAGGTGGGCCGCCCCAGGAGTTGTCTCCTAGAAGTAGCCCAAAGTTTAGTCTCTCGTGTTGTCTCTCATTTAACTGGAGTAAAAACCATGAACGAACCGATGAACCTCTCTTTGGAACAGCAGTTTAGTTTGCGCTCCTTTGAAACTCAGGTTGAGAAAATGAGCCGCGAGCAGGCCCAACAGTTTCTCGTCAAGCTCTACGAGCAAATGATGATGCGGGAAACCATGTACAAGCACTTCTTGCGGCATGAGTGGGGCATTGGACCTAGCCCTCAAGTGTAACCACATCCACCTCAATCTAAGTAAGTAACCTGAATTGGGTCGAAAGGGACGACCTCCCTCTCTGGCTTCGTTCCAACCGAAAAAAGCTGGGGATGCTGGGGCGTCGACTTTCTGACCAAGTTTTTACAAAGGGTCAACGGCTATTCCCATAAATGGCCTAACTGTCAAACGTCCATCTGGTTTGTTCTATATAGTGTGTTCCTAATAGTTAGCAGGATACATCCAGCGTCTATTTCTCTATGCTTAGATGCAGTCTTGTGCGGCTGAGTACAGCCTTTCTGGCTATTTCTGACAACAGCAGGCTTTCTAAGCCCTGTTCCTCTAAGCTGCCAATTCGCTGCTTTAACGCAGTGCTTTAATACGTATTGAAGGCATACAGCTTCAAAGTCGGCTGCTAAAGTACTTATCGCGGCCTTGGCTTTTAAGTCAGTTTCCGTAAAAAACTTCCTTACAAAAGTAGGGCAACTGAACTCGCTGATTTTGATAGATCCCCTTCTCCTCATTCATTCTATGTGGGTTCACAATCAGCTAACGTTCTTGACGATGTGCATCTGAATTTAGAGGCATGATTTTTGTTCTGCTCTACTTCCCTGGAGCAGTCTTGGCTTTGGCTATCCTGAGAGCGTTTCCTTCTGCTTCACAAGCCGAATGGGCTGCGACCGTGCCGATACGAGCAGGGCATATTTTATAGAATGTCTAACTAGAGAGGCTTGCCGCCAATTTCTGCCTCAGTCATCTTGGCGATAGGTTTACGGCCTGTCATGGAATGCGGTGTTACTGTTAGGGCAGGTCGGCTTTACTCGTTAAGACGCAACACAATTAGGATTTATGTTTCAAAGGGCGTTAATCTGCACTGATTTTTCAGATGGGATTTACCGACTGGCTCAATTTGTTCCTGCCTTAGCAGCGGGCGGCTTCAAACAGCTGGTCTTTTTCCACAACGTTTCCGTGACAGCCGGACCAGAGATTCCTCGGGCTAATTCGACACAGCTTGAGGCTAAGCGTAAGCGGATCGCCGATTTGCTGCGAGAAGTTCCCGCCGGAATTGATGTTCAGGTTGAAGTGCAGATGGGTCGCCCCAGCGACAATATTTTGCGTACCGCCAAAAAACTGAATTCCGACATCATTATTCTGGGCACCCCCACCCGCACCCTGCTGGAGGAAAAGCTGTTTGGCAGCACCACGGCCCAGCTGGCGGAGCGCACTGAGCTGCCGCTAATGATATTGCGGCCTCAGCTAATTTCTACCTACACTACAGCTGAGCTTGAGCTGCGCTGTCGCCATCTCTTCCGCTACTTATTAGTGCCTTATGAGGGCGGCCCTGGGTCTGAACATATGCTGCAGCAAATTAAGCAGCAGGTGCAGGCCAACCCCAACTCAGTACTGGAGCGCTTACGGCTGCTTTGGGTGATTGAGGATAATGTGCGTCGAGAGCTGCAGGGCGATCAGCCGCAACAAAAAGCTCAGGCTAAGCTCGACCAGGCCCAGTCGGAGCTAGCAACCCTGGACCTGGTAGTCAATACGTCTGTGGTAAAAGGAGAACCGCTACAGGAAATTTTGGCTGCGGCTGAAGCCCATGACATTGGCGCGATCGCAATCTGCTCACGGGGTTTAAGCGGAGTCTTGAAGTGGTCAGTGCCGAGCCTCACGCGTGAGTTGGTGCGTTCCTCTTGGCACCCGCTGCTGTTCTACCCCTCTGCTCGCTAAGCAGTTCCTAGCCGTTACAACCGCAGTGGGGTTGCAGCACTTATGAGTTGACTAGCGCCCTACTCAGACAGGTCCGACCCTGTATCGACGTAGATAGACTCTAGCTGTCGCAAAATCTTGGGCTTGAGCTTGTCATTTAGCTCATTGCGCAAAAGGTCTTTGCTTAGGTTAGCCCCGCCTAGCGAAGGCTGTGCCCTAGCTGTTATCGCCCATTCCTGCAGCAGCGTTCGCTGGGGGGCCGCAATGTTACAGGTCAGTACGTGCCCACAGCGGCGAGGCTCCTCTACAGCGAACAGCAGCAGCTTGTAATAGCCGGTTTTACCCAGCAAAAAGAGCATCTCCTGTCCGGTGGGTGACTTTAGATCAAGGTAGCAAGGCAGCCAGCGAGGCCCATGGGTGCTGCTATAGAGTACCGTCAGCCAAAGCACCATAGGGTGCGGCGAAAGCGTGCAGATAAACGTGTTGTAGCGAGTGCTAATTAGCCTACGCTCCACTTCTGAGTGGGGCATCATCGCCCATAGCGCGGCCAACGGCCCCTTGCTCATGGGCAAAGTCTGGGGAAAGACGATTTCTGCCGTCGGTTTACCTTTAGGCCAGCTCGCCAACCTGCAAACCTGGTCCTCCTGGAGCTCATTTTGAAGCTCAGGGCGCTGGGTAACGGGCAGCCGAGACAGCGTCGCCCCGATCCGCTGACCAATACGAAAGCCTGTCTCAAAGCGATCCTCAAGGGGCTCCATAGCCCGCAGAATATCTTCAACCGTCTGAGGGCGTTTGCTCGGCTGCTTCTCCAAACAGCTCATGACCAAATCTTCCAGCAGCTTGGGCACCTTGAGCACCGGATCAAGTTCGCTAATGCGCTTAGGCAGCTGAGACAAGTGCACCTTATACCACCCCCCGAAGGTGTGGCTGCTAGCCCGCAGCGGCAGCTTGCCCGTGAGCATCTGAAACATCATGATGCCTAGGCTATAAATGTCGCTGCGCCGGTCAAGCTCTAACCCCTCCATCTGCTCCGGAGACGCGTAGGCTAGCGTGCCCATGAAGCAATTGGTCTGATCAACACCGCTCTGGACCAGCTTAGCAATACCAAAGTCCAAAATCTTGGCTAGCTCACCGTAGGACGGATCTTGAATAATTAGAATATTGCTGGGCTTAATGTCCCTATGAATAATTGGCACAGGCTCAGCTTGAGTTTTTAGGATGATACCTTCGTGAGCTGCCAGCAGCCCCAGGCAAATCTGCCGAGTAATGCCCAAAAACCGGGGAATTGGCAGAGGCTGGAGGTTGATTAGCTGGCTGAGACCCTGTCCCTGGAGGTACTCCATGACGTAGAAGGGGACATTCTCTCCATTTACCCCGTAATCCGTCACCCGCACTACGTGGATGCTTTTCAGCCCTAGCTGAGCGCAGGTCATAGCCTCCTGCAAAAATCGATCCCGCATCTTCTCGTTAAGCAGGGTCTGGGAGAGAAACTTAATCGCCACCTTGACACTCCCTAACAGGGAGTCTTCCGCCAGGTACACTCTTCCCATCGATCCCTGCCCCAGGGGCTGGATCAATTCGTAGCGATTGGCAAGCTTGTGGCCAAGGTTGGGATCTGACATGGGGGGAGCGTTAGCAAATCAAGTGAGGGGACCGCGGCCGAGTCTGAATTTTGGCGATGGAGCCATAACCCTAAATAAGGACACCCTACATCATGGATAGTATAGTCAGCAGGTAGGCACAACCACAGCCGTGAAACAGTTGACCCTGAAAAATCCGTCTTCTAAGTCCCACACCTGCTAGCCAAACTTTGGAGCTCAAATTTGGCTATTGGGTTAGACACCAGCCCTAAGAGGCAAACTTTAAACACCAGGATAAAGGAGTAAGACTCGCCTCGGGCTAAGTAGCAATCAAAGTGGCAATCAAAGCGGCAATCAGAACTGGGTCATCAAAACTGGCTGATGTCACTTAGAACTGCTGGATGCCAGAAAACAGAAATCGGAACTCTAGAGCCAGAATCCTGGAGCTGCCCTATTTTGCAGAAAATTCTACCGTTGCTCAACAGCAATTCGACGGTAAACAGGTCGATTGCAGAAGCACGACTGCGACCCAAGAACTGCCCTACCAAATCGATCCTCTGATCTTTAAGATAGCTGATTGCCAACCTTAGAATTCCCAAGAGGGGTAGAACTATCCCGCATTGCTAAACCTGGCTCCGGCTGTTTCCCGAGATTCACTCTAAATGAATCCAGGCCCTGAATTTAAGCTCAATGATCTAGCCCCTGTAATTTGCCCCTGAAGCAGCCTGCATCCCCTACCTAACCGCTATCGGAGCAGCTAAGCCAAGCTCTGTCGCTGGAGCGTAGCCTCCATGGCGCTCGTTAAGTAGTGCCCAGTCATAATTCCGCTGGAGAGATGATAGCGATCTTCATCCAGACGGTAGAGGGTTTCAAACCCCGTGCGCCGCTGCCGGTCGCCCAGGGCCCAGTACCGCTGAATAATAGAGTCGGGGGCCACCCAGCCTTCCCCCTCAACCCGGCCCAGCAGACTATGCTGTAGTACAAACGTATACTGTCGGTCGCTGCTAGTCAACCGGCCCCGATATTGCAGAGAAATTTCATTAAGAGGGCTTTCTGGAAGAACCAGCTTCATGACCATTGTGAACCAGTCATCACGGCTCCAGGCAACTAAGATTTTGCCTTTTACGACAATTGGCAAAGTGTCGCGCTCCAGCCAACTTCCGTGCAGCGTCCAACGCCCTGGTTCAATCAAAAAACTATGAACCACGAGTCGCTCCCTGAGCAGTCAATCGCAATGAAACTAGTATTCCCATAGCTCCGGCATAATGCCTCTTCTAGAATACGCCTCTTGCCAATAATCAGGGGCGATGTGAGGCCTGATCTTCAAGGGTTTATACCCAGTCTTTAAGAAGGCATCACAGAAGGGCAGGTTCATATAGATTGCCTAAGGGTTGAGCCTGGCGAGCTCCCGTGACGGTCGGTAAATTGCTGCTCACGCCATGCCAACGCCAAAACCCAAGTACAGCAAAGGCAATGGCTTCTTTGTAGTCAGCTGGAACGCCGCTATCGTCTGTAGTTAACACCGGAATAGCGCCGAGGTGAGCCTGAAGGCGTTCCCGGAGAAACCGATTGCGGCTCCCCCCACCGCACAGCAGCACTTCGTCGGGGAGAGCCGGCAAAAACCGGCGGTAGCTGTCCGCAATAGAGGCTGCTGTGAATTCGGTTAAAGTGGCCAAAAAATCAGCATCCGATAGTCCCTGGGCCTGAGCCTCCTGGCGGCAGCGGTCAAGATAGGCCCAGCCAAACAGCTCACGCCCAGTAGATTTAGGCGGGGACTCTTGAAAGTAGGGATGCTCCAGCCACCGCTGCACCAGCCTCTGGCAGGGAGTTCCTTGAGCAGCCCAAGCCCCTTCGGCATCGTAGCTGAGGCTCCCCCTAGAGATCTGCTGCACGGCAATATCAATTAGGGTGTTGCCAGGGCCAGTGTCCCATCCCAAGATGGGCGGCAGGCGGTCAGCACTGACAGCCCCCGCAGGAAGATAAGCTACATTGCCAATGCCGCCAATGTTTTGCACGCAGCGGCTGCGATCGGGATGTCTCAGTAGACAGGCGTCTACAGGGGGTACTAAAGGAGCCCCGTGACCTCCGACCGCGATGTCGGCCTGACGAAAGCTGCTAACCACTGGACGATTTGTTAGGTCGGCAATAGCCTCGCCTCGGCCCAACTGCAGGCTATAGCCCAACGTTCCCCCCTGAGGCGGCCGGTGAAAAACAGTTTGGCCGTGGGAAGCAATCAGATCCGTCTTGCCGTACTGGTCCTGTAGCTGTTGGGCAACGGCGGCGAATGCTTGCGCGATCGCATCGTCTAAATTAGCTAAATCTTCTAAGGAAAAGGGATCTCCGGCTGCCGCAGCTAGGATTTGCGATCGCACCTCAGCCGCATACGGCACCGTGATTCCTCCCAAAAAATCCACTGATACCCGATAGCCCTGGCCTGAAATCCTCACAGCGGCCCCATCAATACCATCGGCTGAAGTGCCGCTAATTAACCCGATTACATGCATAGTGCTCCGTTAAGGCATTGCGATCAAACTATACCGGCAGGCGATCTATGCCTTTATTACTGCCAATCACCACCATGACCGAGCCGGCCCGCAACCGTGCTACCGGACTGGGGTTGATTTCGAACTTGCCCGGATTTTCCTCCTGGCTCACTGCAAGCAGGGTGAGTCCGTATTTATTGCGCAAGTCCAGCTCCACAATAGTTTTATGGTGAAACGCCTGAGGCACAATCACCTCCACAATGCTGTTTTCTGGGTCAATCTCAAAGCGCTCCAAAATGCCGGGACGCGT
>DATNQE010000801.1:0-2526 GCA_036702895.1 Trichocoleus sp.
AGGGCTTTTTCCACCAGGGCGCTGGCATAGCGCTCAGGCAGTTCGGCCTCCTGAGTCTCCTGGCTCTGCTGCAAGGTTTCAAACAGTTCGTCAATTAGCGGCAGCTCTGGCACGTAATCAATCGCGACATCTAGATCCTGCAGCGCGCCTCGCAGGTAAAACTGCAGCTCGCGATCGCGCACTACGATCTTTTGCGGCCGAGCCGGGCTTTGAGACCCTTGAGGATGCTCCATTGCTTGCAGAAAGGCGCGCACTAAGGGCTCGTAGCCGCTATCAGAAGGCACAATGCTGAGAGCCCGCACCGAACCTTGAGAGCCGTCTACCCACAAAATACAGTCGCTACGATTGTCGTCATCGTCCGCTTCGCCCTCAATTTCACTCGCCACAAAGCCGCTGATCTCACGCCGATCGGCCTCCCACACACTAGGTATTTTGGGAAGCTGCCTGAGGCGTTGAAGGGTGATGCGGCTCAGCGTAGTCATGGGCATCTTAACTTTCGGAAACAGAAAACTGGCCGTTTCAAGGGGCAGTTCGCGAATAGTGTAGCAAGGGGGCGCTTAATCTGGGGCAGCAGCAGCAGCGGCGACAGAAGCCCTGCACCCAGGCAAAACTCATCAGGAATCTGTTGCCCAGAAAAAGGCATTGGCAAGGTAAGGAGATTCTAAGCATGACACTTTTGAGGCGCAGGTTGGGTCAGACACAAGGCAGGAATATGGAGCAGCCGTTGGAGCGCTTTTTTACCCTCAGCTGTTAGCCCCCGCCGAGTTCGGGCATCGGCAAGTTCAGCGATTTACCTCAGTCACTCCGCCCCTTTGAAGACATGGCGCCCAGACCAGTGCGTTAAACTACGGTTAGCGTATTTAATGATGTTGGTAGCAAGCTGGCCCAATTACTAGGGTATTGAAGGATCTTGTAATTCGGCTAATTCAGCCTCTTGGATCGGCAGCCGGTTAAGTTTTAGCCCAGGTTACGTTTTAGCAAGGTGTTTAAGTTCCATGGCACAGACAGCTGAACAGCAAAAAGGCATTTTGATGACGGAGGCCGCCCTGCAGCACGTCAAGGCACTTCAGGCTCAGCAGGGAGGCCAGGCGCTTTGTCTACGGGTGGGCGTGCGTCAGGGCGGTTGCTCTGGAATGTCCTACATGATGGACTTCGAAGACGCTAACAATATTACCGAGCAAGACCAGGTCTACGACTACGACGGCTTTCGAGTCGTGTGCGATCGCAAGAGCCTGCTCTACCTCTACGGCCTGGTGCTCGACTACAGCAATGCCCTGATCGGTGGCGGCTTCCAGTTCACCAACCCCAATGCGGCTCAAACCTGTGGATGCGGGAAGTCGTTTGGAGCGTAGGAGAAGGTGAACGGTAGCAGTTATAGGGTGCAGAGCTGGGGCTGATTGGTTGGCGCCTATGGCTTAGTCGGGTGGATCAGTTTAGGATCTGCCCCTGCAGCAGCTCTAGCAGCCGTTAGGCGCGCTTTCTCACCCTGCGGGTGCTAGCGTTAAAATAATCTCCCTAACAGACCTGGACCATCGTGTTCAGGTCTGTTGTATTGTTATAAACCTGACAAAAATTTCGTTCTTACCATGACTGAGACCGTTGAAACCCTGTTCGATACGGGGATCGAGCGCTACAAAGCGGGCGAATCTCCAGAGGCATTGATTCCGGTCTTTAAGGAGGTGTGTGAGCGCGCTCCCAAGAGCAGCGCCTCCTGGACCTGCCTGGCCTGGCTCTACCTGCTAGAGGACAAAGCCAGCTCTGCGCTCAAAGCTGCTCAGAAAGCCGTCAAGCTCAATCCCCAAGACCCACAGGCCCGGGTGAATCTGGCGGTGGCCATGCTCGACAGCGGCAAAACTGGGGTTCGTGAGCATATTGAGGTCGCTACTCAGGTGATGATGGCAGTGCCTGAGCTCAAGCAAGAGGTACAGGAAAGCATTCAAGACGGCTTTAGCCGCAGGCCCGATTGGCCCAGCATGAGTCGGGTACACAACTGGCTTTTTGGCGCTTAAAGCCGTTGTTTATCGTTAGCTTAAACCCCGCAGAGCAAGACTCTGCGGGGTTTTTCAGTTCATATAGCAATCGCCAATTTGATTAGGACATTCCCCTAGAAATAGTCGTAAGGCGATTGCGCGTCAGGTCACCGTCCCAGACGTGGCTATTACCAACGGCTCTCGTTCTAAGCGACCTGGCCAGAGCTATAGCTGCAGACTCATGACGAAGTCGGTTTACCACTGACTTGTAGCCGCTTCAAAGCGCTTTAGCTCCCGCTTAAACTTCTGCCGATTAAAGCCCAAAGACGCACTCACCGACTGTATACAAAGTCCGCCCAAAGATTAGAGGCTATCTATCGTTGGGTAGAGGGGAAAGGCTGGGGTGCTGCCTCCTCAAAAATTAGTACTTTAGTTTTTATCACCAGCGCCACATCCTCAAATATAAAAACCTATGTCTTTTTCTCTTGTTTTTATGCCCATAGCCTTGATCCCTAAACAATCCAGTCCTTCCGTAAAAATACCTATTCCTGACGGT
>DATNQE010000806.1:0-12776 GCA_036702895.1 Trichocoleus sp.
AACATCAATACTCTCTACCCCACTATTTGGAACTGGGGCTATACCCTTTTCCCCAGCCCCACAGCAGAGCGCGAACTCGGGGCACGGCAACACCTCTACGGTGAAAACAGCACGCCTCAGCTGGAGGCTGCCCAGGGCGAACGAGACATGCTCCAAGAGCTAATCGAGCTGGCGCACGCTCGGGGTATGAAGGTTATTCCCTGGTTTGAGTTTGGCTTTATGGCGCCCTACAACTACGAGCTGGAGCGCCGCCATCCTGACTGGTTTACCCAAAAGCGAGCGGTGCCGGTTCCGGCTCAGGCGCCCGGTGTGCCAGCACAGCCGCTGCCGACATCGGACCCTGGCGTGACGCCAGGGGTGACTCCAACCCAGGCCGACCCCCGCATTTGGCTGGAGGGCAACGTGCTGCCTCGACTGTGGCTCAATCCGTTTCACCCCCAGGCCCAGAAGTTTCTTCTGGAGCTGACCAACGACGTTATGTCGAAGTACGATGTGGACGGCTTTCAGGTCGATGACCACCTGGGGCTGCCCGTAGAATTTGGCTACGACGTCTACACCATCAACCGCTACAAAGCAGAACATGGCGGCGCTGCACCGCCCGATGACTATAGCAATCGAGAGTGGGTGCAGTGGCGAGCAAACAAAATCTCTGACTTCATGGGCGAGATTTACAAGCTGGTAAAGGCGCGTCGCCCTAATGCAGTAGTATCGGTGTCCCCCAATCCCTACCCCTTCTCCTACGTCAACTACCTACAGGACTGGCCAGAGTGGGAACGGCGGGGCATTGTCGATGAGCTAATTGTGCAGCTCTATCGCGATGACCAAAACCGCTTCATTTGGGAGCTCAATAAACCAACGATTGAAGGAGCACGGCGGCGGATACCCACCAGTGCTGGGCTACTGAGCGGGCTGCGGGGCAAGCCAGTAGCAATGCCCTGGCTAAGAGCCCAAATCGACGCGGTGCGCGATCGCAACTTTGCCGGCGTGTCGTTCTTCTTTTACGAAACCCTCTGGGTCGGCCCAGAGCCTCTCGATCAGCGTGTGACCTCGCTGCGCGAAGCGTTTTCCAATGCCGCTACCCGGCCTGGTGAACCGTAGGCGGTGAGCCTGTAAGCACTTTCTCTAGAGCCCCAGTAGGAAATGGCATAAACAATTCCTGCTGGGGTTTCTTGTGTCAAAGCTTGGCTTCGGCGCAAAGCGCAGCCCAACCGATTACACTAGCGACAGTACTTTACGGCACCCTCCCAGCCAAAGCTCCAGGTAGCGCTTAATTGGAAGCTTAGGTGCCGCGGGCTAGCGTGTGTTTCCCTTTGCCTATGCCGTGGTCTCGGATAATTAGCGGAATCGTTGCGATCGCAGTTGCCCTGGGCATGATCTTGCTTGGCGGCTGGTACTTCACCGTTGGCTTTGGCGTTATCGTGCTGCTGGGCCAGCTGGAGATTTTTGATCTAGTGCGGGCCAAAGGCATTTTGCCAGCGGCCAAAACGACTTTATTCGTCAGTCAGGCGCTGCTGCTCACAGCTTATCTCGCCCCCCAGCTGGTTGAGGCCTTACTCACGGTTGGCGGAACCTTTATCTGCTTTTACCTTCTATTTCAGCCGAAGTTTGCCACCATTGCCGATGTAGCAGCCTCTATCCTGGGGTTGTTTTACGGCGCCTATCTGCCCAGCTTCTGGATCCGGCTACGCGATCTGGGCAGCGCTAGCGTCGCCAATTTACCTCTAGGCGGCTACTGGCCTCAGCACTGGCTACCGGTGGCTCAGCTGCCTCAGGGTCTCACCGTCACCCTGCTAGCCTTTGCCTGCATCTGGGCCTCCGACATCGGCGCCTATGCTATAGGACGGTTATTTGGTCGCACTCCTCTATCCAACATCAGCCCCAAAAAGACCGTTGAGGGGGCGCTGTTTGGCATGATTGCCAGCATCGGCGTCGGGCTAGTTGGCAGCTACACTCTGCACTGGCCGCTCTGGCCCCTCTCTGGGTCGGCTTTGGGCGTTCTGATTGGCACCTCTAGTCTGCTAGGCGACCTGACCGAGTCGCTCATGAAACGCGATGCTGGCGTCAAAGATTCTGGCGATCTCATTCCCGGTCACGGCGGCATTCTCGATCGCACCGACAGCTACGTCTTTACAGGTGCCCTAGTCTACTACTTTGTTACACTGCTGCTGCCTGTCCTGCCGCAGCGCTAGCGCTGTTTTTGTACGCCGGCAGATTTAGGTTTTGTTAGAGGGCCGTAGAGCTAGCCCTCTGACAAAACCCAGTAAGCAGCCTGTTTTTTAAATTTTCCACCCCGCAATCATCGCTTTTCACCCCTTTTCCGGTTCGGCTTTCTATACCCAGGGGTTACCCTATTGTTTGACAGAATGAAACGGTAAGCGACAGCGAAGACCGCTGCGTTCACAGCTGGGCTGATGTGATTGCGAGGATAATGCGCGCACCTATGGATAATAATTTGCTCCGACAGCTTTTGATGATTGGTATTGGCACCACGTCTCTGGTGGCAGAACAGCTGCGCCAGGTCACCGAGGAGTGGGTGCGAGAGGGCAAATTCAATCCCGAACAGGCCCGCAGCTTTGTCGATGACTTTATGCGGCAGTTCAACACGGCCAATGGCTCGATTGAGGAGCAGGTGAATCGGCAGTTTCGCAATGTGCTGCAAGACCTAGGTGTGCCCCGCCAGGCCGAGATGGACGAACTGCGCGGCCGCTTAGACCGGCTCGAGCGCCAGGTGCGCGATCTGGAAAACAAGCTCTGGCGATAGGTGTTGGCAGTCTGCTAGGAGTTGCGATCGCGTCCTCCGAATGCACCTTCCGCTTTGGCAATTACCAAAGCTTGAAGCCATATCACAGCCCATACTACAGCTAGAATTTTCGGCCAGAGTTTTCAGTTAGGGTCGTAAACTATAGGGTGGGCTGCTCAAGCCCTGTGAGCATTTGTGATGCTCCCCCTTGACGCACCAGAAGCCCTACTGGAGGAATTGCTCGTGCGAGAAATCTTAATTAGCTTTGGCGTTTTAGCCCTCTGCTGTGTTGTGCTGCTGGTGGCTCAGTTCACAGGCAGTCGTACAGAAGCCCTGGCTGAGGCCCTGTCCCAACAGCCGATTGCTGTGGCTGAGGCCACCCCAGCTGAATCTACCCCAACCCTGCAGTTGGCCCAGTCCGCTGCCGATCTCATAGAAGAAGCCCCAGGTGAGGACACCCCCATAATGAGCGAAGAGAACCTGGCAACAACCGAATCTGGCCTACAGTACGTCGATATTGTCGAAGGCACAGGGGCCATGCCTCAACCTGGCCAACGGGTAACCGTGCACTACACCGGCACTTTAGAAAACGGCACCAAATTTGATAGCTCTCGCGATCGCGGTCGCCCCTTCAGCTTCAACATTGGTGTGGGGCAGGTCATCAAAGGCTGGGACGAAGGTGTCGGCACCATGCGGGTTGGCGGCCAGCGCAAGCTGATCATCCCGCCTGAGCTAGGCTACGGAGCACGCGGTGCAGGTGGTGTCATTCCGCCCAACGCGACTCTGATTTTTGACGTGGAGCTGCTTAGCCTGGGTTAATTCGCGCTGACAGGCAAAACACCCTAAAACTCAAATCTTGATGCTTAAAGAGACGTCGTGCGACGTCTCTTTTTTGTTGAATTGGCCTATTTAAGCTATAGCAGTAGACGGATTGCTTAGGACACGGGGTGCGGGGTTTTACCCTTGGCTGGGGGCGCAGCCCCCACACCCCATTCCTCCTACACGTCCTAACTAGCTCGACGCAAGCTACAAGTAGGAAACTGCAAAGATAGGAGGCGCTAGAGATTGGGGGGCAAAGGGAGATGAATGAGGGCAGCTAGATCCAACAGACCTGGCAAAAGTATTTCACTCACCTATCGCTCCGGTTCCCTCTACTCGCTCGCCCTCTGCACCATTAACCCCTTGGCTGTTCCCCTAACCCTCTGCCAAAAACTTTAGGTACTCCTGGCTCAGCTCCTTAACTGCCACCTCGTAAAGCCGCTGCCCATGCTCAGGAGTTGCTAAGGCCGGATTCGACCCCATACGGCCGTCGGGGTAGTGCTGACGAAAGTCAGCCGCCCCATAAATAGGATGACCAGAAGGCGCAACCACCGGATGCAAAGGAGCTTGCTTAATGTGGGCAGGGTAGGCAAACTGCGTCAGCGCCACTTCGCTGGGGGTTGCATGGGAGCCCTCCTGGTTGCCGTATAGCTCTTGGGCCAGGCGATATACCCCACCCCCCATGTACCAGTTGGCTACCCGGCAGCGCACCTTCTCGGCTTGAGGAATGTTGAGATCCGCTAGCAAAGCATAGGTTTCAGAAAAAGCCGCCTTCAAAGTTGCGACATTGCCCCCATGCCCATTGATGAAGAAAAATCGGGTGAACCCTGCTCGCGCCAGCGGCTTCAGGTAGTCCTGAATCAGCGCAATTAGCGTGCTGGGCCGCAGGCTAATACTGCCTGGGAAAGCCGTATGGTGAAGCGCCATACCGACATTGATAGTTGGCCCTACCAGCGCTTCCAGCTCTTCTCCAACACCCCGCGCTAACGTCTCGGCGCAGATTGCATCAGTGCCGATGAGCCCCGTTGGACCGTGCTGTTCGGTTGAGCCAATAGGGAAAATAATCCCTTTAGAGCGGGTTAAATAGGTTTCGACTTCAGGCCAGGTGCAAAGGTGCAGGAGCATAGTGGTTACAGGCGGCAGTTACAGGCAGCGGAATGAGTCAATCAACGGGGCTCGTCATAGCGCCTTTCGGGAAAGAGCCTCAGAGACAGGACGCTATGCAGCTTTCCTTGCCATCAAAATTTGCAGCAGAGATAACTACTATAGCGATCCGCCTCGCGAACTTAGTCCCATAGCCTTTTAGTGAAGGCTTAAAGCGGGCTTGAAGCGATGAAGGTCAGCAGTTATTCTTCGACTTTAGCCCACCAGAGTTGCTTAATCGGACAGCCACATTTTGTATCCAGTTTTACATTTTTGCAGGGGAGACACTGCTAAAGATAGAGGAGATCAGAGCCATCTATCTCCCTATGCTAAGCCGTTAAATTGGCTGTATTCCTTGATATAAAGGAGAGATTAACCCTTAGCTAAGTTAGGGGAAAGCGCTTCTAGAGTTTTCGTTCACACGGGACAAACCCTATTAGACTGGTATGTATCTGTCTTTGGTGTGGTTTGAGTAAATTGGGCAAACTGGATCAAGCACGACTCGCTACACGCTCTACTCCTGTGAACGGTTGGATTGGCGGTGAGGGACAAGTTCCGGCAGAAGTAGAGACTGCAGTTCCAGTTTTAATGAGGCGGACAGGCTTTGATGTTAACGGCTGAGGAGAAGCACTACATGCTGCACCGCAAGATCTATCAACTCTGCTGTGATGGTCGAGAAGTTTGGATCTTCCTGCGGGACCAACAGCGGTGGATTGAACGGGCGCGCATTCTTGACATTGAAGGCGATCTGGTTACCGTTCGTTATGAGACAGAAGAGGAGGACGAGATTTGCTCTTGGGAAGAGTTGTTGCGTCTAGAGAGCATTGGCTCTGTAATGCAAAAGCTCGCCACGGTTCCTAGAGGAGATGTAGAGCTCCTGGTTTCTGAGGATTGCCCTGAAACCGAGCAGATCCGCGACCATCACCCAGAATCTAACCCTGACTAAGTCAGGCGCTTTCTTCCGATGAATCGTCCGAGTCGAGTTGCGATCGCGACGAAGCCTGTGCCTCAAACGCTGGACAATACCCCTCCGGCGTTACCCGAAATCGATAGAGCGGCGAGGCTGCATTCCAGCACCGCTGACCCCGCATGTGGATACAGCGCTGGCAGCATTCCTGATAAGGCGTTCCTGCAGTCGCGTTAGATTCACTGAGCAGCTCGTGCTGGCTAACCCCGTGCAGCACCAGGTCGTCACCCTGCCAGCGGGCCTGCAGTACTCCCGTATCGGCAAACCGCAGCCAGCGTGGATCGGCTGTCAGCATCTCCGGCAGCAAGACAGTAATGCCATCGCTGGTTTCGCTTACCTCACCGTCATAGACCACATCTGGAGCGGCAGGCTGCACAAACGTCTCGCCAATCGGTAGGTCTACTGCATTACCCGCAGAGGGCAAATGCAGCTGGTAGCGGTTTTGCAGCTCCTCCAGGCAGGCCAAATCCGCCAGGTTAGCGCTATCTCCGTGGACAAAGACTACGTGCTGAGGCCGCAGGTTGTGAATAAGCTGAGTCGTTCCCGTAGCATCGCTATGGGTGGTCAACAGATATGTGGCGATCTGCACCTGACCCGACTCCAGCTCAGGAGACAGCATTTGCAGCCAGTCTAGGGTAGGGTCTTCGCTTTGGGGCGTCTTAAGCGCTGCCGTTGCCATTGTTGTCGCAAATGATTCCGGCAACAGCACGGCCCAAGAATGGGAGGAGTTGCGGCAGTAGTGGCTGAGATCAACGCTGCGATGCCCAATGACAATTGAGGGCTGATCCAGCTCGGGCAGACCCTCCTCAGGAATGCGGCGTACCCGAGGCAGGATGCGCTCATCCCAAAATAGCGACTGGTGCCGCGCAAAATTCTGGACGCTGCTGGGGAAATAGGGCATCAGCTCCAGATACATATCGCAGCCTGCGGCCACGATCGGATCGACCCACACCGTCACATCCTGCCCAGTAAACTGGTGGTGACTGCGCAGCAGCATAACGAGCTCTTGCCCAATGCCCAGCGTCGGCGTTGGCAGCAGCACCGAGCGTCCCTCTTTCAGCAGCTGCCACAGGGTTTCCGCCAGACGGTTCTCCTGCTGGCGGCGGTGGGGGTAACGGGCCGTGCCGTAACTGCCTTCTAGGATCAGCACATCGGGCTTGAGGCCCCGCACTTCCTCCAGCGGCAGCCCTTCCACTAGGCGAGCATTGGAGAGGAAAAAATCACCGGTATAGAAAATTGTGTGGGTGCGATCGGGGCCAGCATAGCTGAGTAAAACGCAGGCAGCTCCTGGCAAGTGGCCCGCAGGCCATAGCTGAAGGGATAGCCCCTGAGCCACCTCAATGGGCGTGCGCCAAGGCAATGCATGGCACAGGTCGGGCGGCACAGGATTGGGGGAATCCAGCCAGTTTAGGGGCAGCAGTTGGGCCGTAACCTCACTGCCAAAAATAGGAACCTGCGGATAGGCCTGATGAAATGCCAGCAGCCCTTTGGCGTGGTCGGGGTGAGCGTGGCTACAGAGAACCAAATCGACCGGCGACGACGAAACTAGTCTGGAAAAAGCCGCTTCGCCCTCAGCGAGGCCGCAGTCAAGTAAAACTTGATAGGGTCCCATCTGAACTTGCAGACAAACACCCTCAGGGCCGTGGCCGACACTATAGGGTAAACAAGCCAGGTCGCTCACGTCACCTCGAATTGAACTGCGAATCAACTTCAGATCTCAGGGGTGCTCCCTGGATCTAGTCTCCATTCAATCTTAGCCCAGCGCTGCTATACGTTTGGCGCTGGCTTAGGGACTGACTTAGTGAGCTGAACCATTGCCGTGGTAGCTGTCGGTGTTGTAAAAGCCGTTTTTGGTTCCAAAGAACAAGGTTGCGACGACAAAGACAGCTGTTAGAGCAACTAAGATGATCTTGACATCCATGATGGGCTACTTGAGAGTGTGCTGATACGGTACTGCTGGCTGCTAGATCTAAGGTAACGAGTCGGGCGTTAGGCTAAACCCCTCCAGAGGTAGAAGGGCTCTACTGCCGTTTCCCAACTCTCAAACCAGACTCTTCAGCTCTGATCGTATCAAGCTCTTCTGTTTTCTTGAGGGAAGCTTAGTGTCTCTTAAGGTTGCTTCAACCCCTATTGCGCCAGCCTGGTTAGCCCGCTCCTCGCTCGATGTTGCCCCCGACCTGCTGGGGTGCCAACTCGTTCGGCGCTGGTCCGATGGTCGCCTGCTGCGGGGCACCATTGTCGAAACCGAAGCCTATGCCCCTGGCGACCCGGCCTGCCACGCCTACCGCAGACGAACCGAGCGAAACAGCGTCATGTTTGGTCCGGCTGGATTTAGCTATGTGTATATGATCTACGGCATGTACCACTGCCTCAATGTGGTCACCGATGTCGACGGCGCTCCCAGTGCGGTGTTGATCCGAGCGCTGGAACTAGAGACGATCCCAGAATGGCTTAACAGTGCCGGGGAACAGGCTCGTTGGGCCGCCGGTCCTGGTAAACTCTGCCGTCTGTTTGAGCTAGACCGCAGCTTTAGCGCTCTGCCCCTGTCGCCCCTATCCTCCCTTTGGCTGGAGCACCGCACCAGCCAAAGGGAGGGGGCACTAGATAACCCTGCCGCCGTAACCCAAACCACCCGGATTGGTCTTACCCAGGGAGCCGATCTGCCCTGGCGCTGGTATGTCACGGCGTCCCCAGCGGTCTCCAAACGTTAACGGCTGGCCACGCGCTCAACCTAGAACATGATGGGGCTGCCGCGCTGGGTGAAGGTAACGGCCTGAATGCCCCAATCAGGATTTCGCAGCAGAGTTTCTCGCAAGCTGCCAAAAAGCGCAAGCTGCTCGCAGCTGGAGAGGGAAACCAGCAGGCGCTCAGATTCTGGATCCAAGCGCAGATCAAGGGTGGCTGTACCGGTAGCTGGGTCGAGTAGCAGCCGGTACCCTGATAGATCAAAGGCGAAAAAGTTTTGCTCCGAGAGAATTCTGCCGACGGTGTCTCTGATCGCATTTTGCTGAGAAACTTGAATCGGCTCAGCTACAAAGTCTTGGCAGCGGTTATCTAATCGATATCGAGTCACAGTAACCGGGTCAGCGGGCGGCACCAGCCAGAACACCTTGGAGTTAACCTGCTGGGAAAGCTCTAGCAGGGCTTGGGAGGGCAGCGGAGCCGCTGCAAACGGAATGGCGGAGGGGCCTGCTTCAAAAGATGGTCGCCCACAAGCTGACAACCCCAGGAGCAGGAGGAGGCTCAAAGCATCCTTGGCACAGCGGCGATAGGGGGACCGGGGGGTGGAATACTGGTAGGGGGATTGGCTGCGGCAGCAGGCGATCGGGCGCGGAGTTGGAATGGGTTGGTGAATCATGGCAAATGCCCCCTGGAATCGACGTCACGTTATTTCCCTGGCGGACTTTACGGCGGCGGAGCTAGAGACTGTAGTGCAAACGGCAGTGAGCTTTCGGGAGGTGCTCTCGCGCCGCACTAAGAAGGTGCCCGCTCTGCAGGGGATGGTGGTAACAAATTTATTCTTTGAGCCCTCGACCCGCACCCGCAGCAGTTTTGAGCTAGCAGCTAAACGCCTCTCAGCGGATGTGCTCAATTTTGCCCCCGGTAGCTCTTCGCTGACCAAGGGCGAAACCATTTTAGACACAGCCAAGACCTATTTGGCGATGGGCACCAACCTGATGGTGATTCGCCACGGTGAGTCAGGGGTGCCTGATGCGATCGCAGCCGAAATGGATCGGCTACAGACCGGGGTAGGCGTGCTCAACGCCGGGGACGGTTTGCATGAGCATCCCTCCCAAGCGCTCCTGGATCTTTTCACGCTCAGCCTGGCTCTCGATCCGGAAAATCCTAGCAGCCACGCGCTCAAGGGCAAAAAAGTTGCCGTTGTCGGCGACATCCTTCATTCCCGGGTGGCCCGCTCAAACCTTTGGAGCCTAAGCGCCTCAGGGGCTGAGGTGCATCTGGCCGGCCCGCCGACGCTGCTGCCCGCTGGCTTTGCCAAAGCGTTTGTAGCGCGCTCACCGCTGGACATTCCCCGCAGCATTACTCAGCATTGGGCGCTGGAGCCGGCGATTGACGGAGCCGATTTTGTGATGACGCTACGTCTGCAGAAAGAGCGCATGACCCAGCACCTACTGCCCAGCCTGCGCGAGTACCATCAGCACTTTGGGCTGACCTGCGATCGCATTGCCCGCTGTCAGCCCAATGTCAAAATCCTGCACCCCGGTCCCGCTAACCGGGGCGTGGAAATCAGTTCAGAGCTGATGGATGACCCGGAGCGTAGCCTGATTGCCGACCAGGTGACCAACGGGGTCGCCGTCCGCATGGCGCTGCTGTATCTAATTTCCCTAAGCCGGGGCGATCAAGACCTGGAAAGCTAAGGCCAAATTAGGCTTAGGCCGTTTTAGGAGTCTCCAACGGTGTAGGTTCAGCCGGTTGGCTGGCCCAGGGCACTTCCGGTGATGCTGGGCGGGCAAAATAGCGGCCCATCAGCCCATAGGCAATCAGCCCGGCCCACTCCCGGATCAAAAGCTTGCGGTAGCTGGGCGCTTCCGGGCTACCGGGTAGTGGGCTAGGGTGAGGAACAACCTCAAAGCCATAGCTCTGAAAGGTTAGCAGCGATCGCAACATGTGCGGTGGGTCGGTAACCAGCAGAATGCGCTGCACTCCCTGAGGCCGGAGTAAAGCCGCCGTGAATTCGGCATTTTCCTCAGTTGTGGAGGAGCAGGGCTCCCCGTCTAGAGCTTGGGCAGGCACCCCTTTCTCCTCTAGCGCTTGAACGATAACCGGGGCATCCACCCGACCGCTGGCAAAAATCACGGGTGCCCGCTGCTGCTGCCACAGCCGGGCTGCAACATCGACTCGACTAGGCCCCAAAGTAGCTCCTCGGCCCAAGACGACGATGGCATCGGTTGACTGTCCCGAGTCCTGGGGAACACCCACCATTAAAAAACGATTGCCTATCTTGGCAATCGTGGGGGAAAACATCGACAAATACATGACCACTAGCACCGCCCCAAGGCAGGTAGCAGAGCGTTTCCAGCGTTCGGCCCGCAGTACCCACGGCAAGCTTGTTAGCGCCAGCAGGACTGGCAAAACGAGGGCGGGCTGAGTCACCCAACGAAAGATGGTGTGTTTGATGGGTACCCAACTGCTTTCTACAGTTTCTCGACAGAATGATGGATCAATCATGGTTATGCATTTCCCTGCACTTCGAGTTTGTCACCCGCGCCGTATACCCAGGTGTTCACCTGGCACAATAGTCTTAACCTGTTGTGACATATTCTGACCGCCTCTGCCCATCGGTTCGATTGCTGCCCGCAAGCACTTTGCTGGGGGTGGAAAAATTGAGCAGGCGACTCAGGTCAGCCCATGGGACAGCCTGTATGCTTTGCCGAACGGCAGTACTCATTCAGTATTGCTGCCGCCATGTTGCTTAGGACATTTAGTTTTTGGGGGTATAGGGGCTTTGCCCCCAGCCAGGGGCTCCACCCTGCACCCCGTCCTAATTCCAGTGGCTATCGCTATAACTGCGTCTGAACTGCTCCTGAATTCTGTTGTTAACCGTATTTTTGGCTATGCCTCCTGCTGCTTCCGCCTCAGTTTCGGCTACCGCTGACGATGTCCGCATTACCTTTGCGCCGCTCTCTCTCGAGCAGGTCTACGCCTTGGCGGATGCCCCTCAAAATGGAGCCGTCGTGGTCATGAGCGGTATGGTGCGAGACAACACCGAGGGTAAGCCCGTGGTGGCGCTGGAGTACCAGGCCTATGAGCCCATGGCGCTGGCGGTGTTCAAGCAGATTGCGGCGGAAATTCGGCAGGCCTGGCCCGACGTCAGCCGAGTGGTGATTCACCACCGCACCGGTAAGCTGACGGTTGGGGAAATGAGCGTTTTAGTTGCCGTCGGCTGTCCCCATCGATCTGAAGCGTTTGCCGCCTGCAAATACGCCATTGATACCCTTAAGCACAATGCCCCTATCTGGAAGAAGGAGCACTGGGCTGACGGCTCCACGAGTTGGGTCAGCATCGGTGCCTGCGAGCAGACTGGCGCTGAGTGCTAGCAGTCGCTCCAACCCCGAAATCGCTGCTCTGAGGAACACCAGAATTTAGAATCACCCAGAGAAAAACCAAAGCTGGGGTCTATCTGAAGTGCGATGTGTCTGGCTCTTTTCAGTCTTTACGATAAGGAGGCACAGACACGCGAACGAAATTCTTCCTTAATCTATGCTTTCGCTCGATTCAGAGAGCTTTTTAGCTGAAATTTGCAGCGAGGCTACCCCTGCTGACGTTTTTGAAAGGCTCATGCCTGCTTTAGGGAAACGGTTAGGGTGCGATCGCACTTTTCTCTACCTACGTTCTCCCAGCACCCAGCTGGGTCGGGTCCCCTTTTGCTGGCAGCGTCGGGCTGAAGTACCCAGAGTATATGACCCGGACTGGAAGCCCGAGCCCTCAGACTTAGCCGACTCAGATCCGATGTTCGCCGCCGCGCTTCGCTGCGCTCCGTCAATCTTTGTTGAAGACGTGGAAGCCGCTAGCCCAGACGTTCTCGACCGGGAGTTTGAGGCCAAAACCTTTGGCCACCGAGCGCTGATTCATGCGCATCTATGCCAAGACAACGAGCTCTGGGGGGTTTTGCAGCCAGCTATTTTTGGCCGACCCCAAGCTTGGAGCCAGGCTGATCGCGATCTAATTCAGGCTACCGTTCAGCGCATCACGCCGCTTGCCGTTGCCTACGTCACCCAACACTGCCCCGCCTAATCCTGCTGGACTCTTCTGTCATGATTGTTAACCTGCAAAACGAAGGCTGGGAGATCATCTACCACCGCGCCCATGCCCTGCTGGCAGCCCAGGTAGCCGGCAACTGGAGCCGCAGCAAAACGCCGCTGCGCCTCTACGAAACCCTAGCCGCTATTTCTCACCACGACGATCTGGAAAAAGAGTGGGATGAAAACCTGCTGACCGCCGCAGGGGCGCCTTTGGACTTCACGTTGGAGCAGGATATCGACCTCGAGAAGATGCGCCGCCACGCCGAAAATTCGCTCTACCGAGGCCGCTGGGTAGCGCTGCTGACCTCCATGCACTTGGACTTTTTGAACCAGGGGCGGCGCG
>DATNQE010000811.1:0-4634 GCA_036702895.1 Trichocoleus sp.
CACCCCGTGTCCTAATCAATCCGTCTACTGCTATAGAAGCCAAGGGAACAGCCGTAAAGATTTCCCCTTGGCTCGACCTTTTGCCCTATGCCTTAATACCTCTGCCTCCTGCCCCCGCCTTAAACCATCTACCCCACGAAATGATACGGCGGCAGCGCCTCACTGAGGGAGAGCTGCCAGTAGGGGCTCTGGCGCTGCCAGATTTCCACAGACTGCAGCAGGCTCTCTGCTCCACTTAAAGACAGCAACAGGTACAGGCGCACCGCGCCATTTTCGTCGGGCTCCCCCGCTTGCAGGTTTGGATAGGCTGCCTGGATCTGGCTGAGCAAATAATTGAGGGCGTCCTGCTGGCGCTGCTGGGCGGCGGCTTGCTCCTGAAGCCTGAGCTTTTTAGCCAAAAAGTACTCTCGCCCAGGTAGTCCCTCTGGCAGCGGCGCTAACGCAATGTCCAGCGGCGTCAGCTTGATCTGATACTCAGCTTTACCTGCAAGAGCAGCCAGGCGCTGGCGATAGCGCTCCTGGTTGTCGCGCAGGTGAATCTCTACACTCTGCAAACCGGCTAGCTGAATGCCAAAGCGCAGGGGCAGCAGCGTCGTCTGCTGAAACAGCTCGGCAATTACCCGGTCGTGGGTCAATACGGCGGTGAGCAGGCGTTGATCGTCTTCCTGAAGCGCCTGGAGATCAATTGCCGGCTCTGCGATCGCACCCAAATCTGCCACTCTAACCAAAACCGTTTCCTGCTCGATACCTAGAGGCAGCACCAGTCCCTCTGAAGGCAACTGACACACCGCATAGATATACAGAGGCGCCTCTAACGTCATACCCATTCGGCTACTGGAGGAACGAAGCCCGTAGGGGCTACATATCTAGGCTAATACTTGAGATTAAGTATCTGGGCTCACTTCTTAAGCAGCGAGCCTAGTCCGAACATCTAGATTAATACTCCACTCCACTGGTATCAAACCTAGTCTCAAATCTGGTATCAAATCTCTGACCGTAAAACCAACTGCCAGCGAAAACGTAGATGGGCCGCTTGGCCCTCCTGATGGGCTTCCAGCCGGTGCAGCTCAATTTCTACCACGCTGCTGCGCAGCAGCGCCAGCGCTCGCGACTGCTGCTCTAGCTGGGCCTCCAGCCAATCAGTCAGCGCCGCCAGGGGTGTAGGCTGAGGGCCTAGATCTGGCAGCGCCAAAGAGAGCACCGTCCCCGGCAGCGCGGGCTCTGGCAGAGACAACAGCACTTGGCCAGTAGCCAGATCCAACCACCAATTCTGAGTTTCTAGCTGCACCACCACCAGAGGCTGCAAAAGAAGTACCCCATTCTGCCAAGTACTGCCTGGGCTCAACCACTGGACCGACATCCCTCCCATCAGCTGCATTATGAGGGGGTTGATGCCAGCCAGATACCACCGCAGCCGAGGCCACAGATCGGCCAGCAGCGTTGGTTGATGCACAAACGTATGTTTGAATAGCCCGTCGACTCCCTGCACTGCGCTTACTGCGTCGTAGGCAGCCTGTACGATTTGGGTACGTTGACCTGGGCCTGCTAGCTGGCCAACCATGCCCTTAAGCCGCTGACAGCACAAATCCCAGGCGACCCCCTGCAGAAACGTTTGAATCCAGGCCTCATCAGTTAGGGTGAGCCAAGCGGCTAATGCATCTTCCCCTAAGCTAGGAGCTACCAACGGCAGCTCCGTTCGAAGCGCCCCTAAAGCAGCAGCGAGGGTGGCGACAGCCGTAGTATCCGCCGCAACGGTAGCGGCAAAATCATTCAGGGTAAACGACAAAGACTCAGGCGACAGCCCCCAGCCCTGATCCAAGGCTAAGTGAAAGCTAAGCGTTAGATAGCCAGAGCACCAGCTTTCCCCCGGTGAAAGGGCTTCAACCTCCCAACCCGACACCAACAAGGTTTGCAGCCCTGAGTGATGCTGGCTCACCTGGCGGGCTACTTCCGCTAGCCAGTTCCAAACGGGGCGAGGGCTACCCTCCAGGTCGCCATCGGTGAGCTGCACCACACGGTCAGCCGCTAACCACGTACTTTGAGGCGCTGTTTGAGTTACCAGATCAACGGCCAGCAGGCGCGGTCCTGTTCTCAAGGACAGCACCGGCACCAGCCGCAGAATGCCGGTCTCAAAGGTATCTGAGTCTTCCTGCAGGCGAGCCTGCACACCTTCCAACAACCGCATGATCTCATAGCCGCTGCTGGCAACCGCCCACAGCAGCTGAGAAATTAAGGTTGGCATAATTTGCACCAGGGCAGACGCAGGAACTGGCGCTACCCCTGGCGCTGTAGCTGGGCTTGCCTGGGCTTTTGAGAGTTCGTCTAGCAGTTCGCTGACTTCGTCGTCTACGTAGAGGGCCAAGTTTTCCGGCGTTTGGGGCAGGTCAGTGGGCCAGCCGCCGTCGTGCGATCGCAGCTCCATTACCAGGTTAACGAGCCGAGTGACCGCCGCTGCTGCCGCTGGTGACAGGCTAGTTTTAGCTGCCAACCCGACCGCCGCCCCCGACGGAAATCGGCATACCGTCTCAGCTAGAGTTCGATCTAATCGACTGGCCGTTGACGCAACGTTCAGACGTGCGGCATCAAGATCAGAAAACACAGAAGCAACCATAGGCTTACTCGAACGTGGCCCATTCTACGTAAGAGAATGCCTGTTCCTACGCTCGAACTACCAAGCCGTTGCAAATCTATAGCCCCATAGCTGTTTCCCAGCAGCGCCGCAGGCTACCAGTGTAGATAGGGCAGTTGGGCAGCGGTCGCCCGGATGGCATCTCCTTGAGCCACGAGCTGACCGCAGGCATCCCAAGTACCGCTGGTAAACATCTGCCGGGGACCTTCCCCCATCTGGATCGGCGCTACATACTCCCCACAGCAAACCTCCAGCCCCTCCAAATCTAGGCGCACATCAGCTTGGGGGTTAAACTCAATGGCATCTTGCAGCACCTTCACCACCTCAGGAGCCGCTGTTACACAGGGAACCCCCATCGCCACGCAGTTGCCAAAGAAAATTTCGGCAAAGCTCTCCCCAATCAAGGCCTGAATGCCCCACCGAGCAATTGCCTGGGGTGCATGTTCACGCGACGAACCGCAGCCAAAATTGCGGTTGACCACCAAAATTTTGGCCTCCTGGTACTGGGGCTGATCAAAGGGATGAGCGCCCTTAGCCTGCGCCCTATCATCCGCAAACACCTGCTCACCCAGGCCGTCGAAGGTAATGCAGCGCAAAAACCGGGCTGGAATAATGCGATCGGTATCGATATCGTCGCCCCGCAGCGGCAACCCGCGCCCAGCGACCGACTTGACCTGAGACATGGTGTTTTCTCCGTGACAGCAGCGGCCCATTGGCCTAACGCAATAGGCCCAAAACACCATCCTATCGCCAATGACAGCCGGTTTAGCAGCACTGGTTCAGGATGGCGTTTTGGGTAACGGCTAGGGTGCCTTGTCGCTGTGCGTGACGCACTCGCTGCAGCTGCGGCCGGGCCGCATCAGGACGCTGCGCTGAAGCAAAGCGGTGCTTTAAAGGCGACGCTTTACTCAAAGGCCCTAAAAAATCAGCGGCATGGACTCATCAAAGGCAGAGTCGATCTTATTGGTGATCCAAACTGACTGATAGGGCTGAAGCGGGTAAACCGCCGCAATGTCCTCAATATGGGTGCCGCTAATCAGGTCGTACCAATCATCTGTGCTTACCAGATTGAGCTCTGCAAGCCGCAAATCCTGGCGCTGGTTGCTCAGGTTGTGCACCGAGAAGATGCTCTGGTCGCGGGCCATGCTCTGCCGCCAGAAGGCAAACAGAGCACGATTGAGCGGGTGCAGCGTGTACTGGGTAGCGTTCGGGTGGAAGGCTGTTTGGCGCCGCCGGATTTGGATCAGCCGCCGCAGTTCCCGCAGCACAGTTGACTGGGCAGTCTCGGGGTCATTGAGCTTCGCCTTCAGGTCTTCGTAGTCCCACTTGTAGCGGTTAATGGTGCGCTTTTGACCCGTCAGCTGGACCCCTTCCTGGTAGTTGGGTGTTGCTAGCAGGCTGTGAATGTAAAAGGCTGGAATGCCCTCCAACGACATCATCAACGTTTGGGAGCAGAGGAAACGCTCGATTTGCCACTCGTCCTCACCCTCAACCGTTCCCTTAAGCGCATCAAACAGCGAGATGTTGATCTCGTAGGGAGACTCTGTGCCGTCTGGGCGGCGACGCATACTAATTTCGCCCCCGTGGCGCTTCATTGTGGCGAGCAGCTGCTCGTACTCTTCGCCCGTCAGCAACCCTTCCGCAGGGCGCATGCCAATGCCGTCGTGGGAGGCTGTGAAGTTGAAGTAGGCACAGCCAATGGGCGCTGGCGGCATACTCATCATCCAGGTCTTCAAGTGGTCAGACTTACCCTGAATCAGCGCATTCAACAACAGCGGCGGCAGGCTAAAGTTGTAGATCATGTGAGCTTCGTTACGGTTGCCGAAGTAGCTCAGGTTCTCCCGGTTGGGCACATTCGTTTCGGTAATGAGCGCAATGCCCGGATCGATAAGCTGCAGCATTTCCCGCAGTAAGCGCACTACAGCGTGGGTTTCGGGCAGGTGCATGCAGTTGGTGCCCAGCTTCTTCCACAAAAAGCCCACCGCGTCTAGGCGGATGTAGCGAG
>DATNQE010000001.1:0-7286 GCA_036702895.1 Trichocoleus sp.
CGGTGATGACCTCGGTGGCTGCGATCGCAACCGAAAACTCGACCGCTGCCAGCCAGGTATCCACCTCCTTTGAGGAGCTGCGGACTGTGGCCCAAGCGCTGGAGAACGAAGTCGCTCGATTCAAGGTGAGCTAGGAGCGCAGCAAAGGGGGTATCGGGAGCGGGGCAGTGGTTACTGGGCAAAAGCTGCTCCCCAGTTCCCCGCCTCCGGGCCTCTATTTCTGGGCCTCTATTTCCAGGTTTTGTTCCTGGGCTTCCCTGCCTTCCACTTCCCTCTCCTGGCCCCAAAATCCAATTCCCTCCCCTTATCAACCGCTCTCAACAAAACCCTTATGGCAAATAGCTCCGAGATTCGCGACCAGGCTTACCAGTTCTTTGTTGAGGAAGCCCCTGAGTTATTGCAGGCTATTGAAACTGGGCTGCTGGCCCTGCGCCAGGAGCGGAGTACGGCCGAGGTTCACCAGATCATGCGGGCAGCACACTCGCTCAAAGGGGGGGCTGCCAGCGTAGGTTTGGATGCTATCAAGGGCATTGCCCACCGGCTGGAGACTATTTTCAAAGCGCTTTATAGCGATAGCCTGGTAATCGACAGCGACCTGGAGAGCCAGCTGCTAAAGGCGTTTGACTGCCTGCGGCTGCCGCTGACTGAGCAGCTAACCCAGGGGTATTTTGATGCTGACCAGGCTCTAACGAGTGCCGATCCGGTTCTGACAGCGTTAGAGGCTCAGTTTCAGCAGGCCATTGCTGAAACTGAGAACTACATCCCCAGCTCCAGCGATCTGGGGATCAACATGGCCCTATCAATTTTTGAAACGGATGTGGGGCAGGGCCTAGACCACCTTAAAGCCGTGCTGGACCACCCTGAAAACCACGAGGTGGCCGGTGAGCTGAGAGCCCAGGCGGATGTGTTTCTTGGCTTTGCTGAACTGCTGAGTTTGCCTGGTTTTGCCCGCATTGCTCAGAGTGCTATTCAGGCGCTAGAGATTAACCCCAACCAAGCGCTGGAAATTGCCGGGTTGGCGTGGGCCGATTTTCGGGCTGGGCGAGAAGCCGTGTTGGCGGGCGACACCGAGCAAGGAGGCTGCCCTTCGGAAGCGCTGCTTGCTCTAGGCGCCGCGCCTGTTGCTGCAGACCCGAGCGATCAACCAGAGGAAACGATGCTGGCAATGACCAGCCCGCTTCTTTCAGAGCAAGACAGCGGGGTGCTGGAGGCGGAGCTAGCGGCCTCTGAACCCGCGGCAGCGCCCCCTTTAGAGCCTGCGGCTGAGGTGACGGCCGATCTCTCCTTTCTCGACCTGGGCTCAGCTGAGCTAGAGGCGATTTTTGCAGAATTCGAGTCGGAGCCGTCTACCCTGCCTCTGGAGCAAGGCTTCCCTGCCTCAAACACAGAATTTGTGTCAGAGCCGGCAGGGTATGGAACCCAAAGTACGGAAACCGCAGGGGATATCCCTTTAGAAATTGCCGCAGAAAGCTTGGTCCCCTCCGAGCCTCTCTCCACTGAGTCCCTAGAGGCTGTCTCTGAGACTGTTCCAGAGAAGGAGCTTATTCGCAGCCAGCCTCAGCCGCAACGCCGGGCTGCTGTGAGCATGACCGTGCGAGTTGATGCGGAGCGGCTGGCCCGGATGGACAATGCGCTGGGGGAGTTGACCATTAACCGCAACGGATTGTCGCTGCAAAACGATCAGGCTCGCCTCAGCCTGCGGGAGCTGCTGAACCGGTGCGATCGCGTTCGAGCCACTGTCGAGCAGCTGCGCACTGTGTCCGACCAAATGCTGATTGCACCCGAACGACGCGGCCTGTCGCTAGCGGCATCTCAAGGCAGTCAAACGGCTGGGAGCAGCGGAGTGGGTATTGCCGGACGGGGTCGCTCAACTAACTTCGATTCCCTGGAAATGGACTCTTACACAGGGTTCTACACCCATACCCAAACGCTGCTGGAGGAGATGCTGCAGCTAGAGGAGGTGATTGAGGACCTGTCGCTGTTTAATCGGCAGTCGGAGCAGATGTTGGGTCAGCACCGCAAGATGCTCTCTCAGCTGCAGGACGAGCTGATGTGGGCCCGGATGCTGCCTCTAGGGGAGGTGCTCAACCGCTTTCCCCGTATTTTGCGAGATTTGTCAAATGCCTACCACAAGCCGGCTGAGCTGATTTTGACAGGCACCGATCTGCTGGTGGATCGGGCGGTGCTGGAGAAGCTCTACGACCCGCTGCTGCACCTGCTGCGCAATGGCTTTGACCACGGGCTAGAGGAACCCGCTCTGCGGCAGCAGCGAGGCAAGCTAGAAACTGGGCGGATTGAAATTCACGCCTCCTACCAAGGGCGCCGCATTCTCATTGAGGTGCGTGACGATGGCAACGGTCTCGACACCGAGCGCATTCGGCAGCGAGTAGTGGCTTTGGGCTGGCTATCCACAACGGAGGCCGAAGCCGCTGAACCCAGCCGGTTGTGCGAGTTTATTTTCCAGCCGGGTTTTTCCACAGCGACTGAAGTCAGCGATCTCTCAGGTCGAGGGGTGGGACTGGACGTGGTGCGCGAGCAGCTCGAACTGCTCAAAGGCACGGTGGCAGTACAGTCTACGCCGGGACAAGGCACCACGTTTACCCTATCCCTGCCGCTGACGCTGAGCGTCGTTAACCTGCTGGTCTGCTTTGTCGGAACAACCCCTGTAGCCCTGCGCAGCGATAACATTGCAGAAATTGTCATGCCCCGGCTCGGCCAGCTAGACTCCACAGGGCCTCAGCTGATGCTTCATTGGCAGGGTCAACCCATTCCGGCGTTCCGGCTTGCAGACTTGTTGTCCTATGCCTGTCTTGTTCCCGAAGTGCCCGTTAGCCGAGTGTTGGCGGCGGTACCAGCGCCGGCCGACTGGCCGGCGCCAATGCTGATCTTGAAGCGGGGGGAGCTGGCGTTTGCGCTGCAGGTAGACCGGCTGGTGACGGAGCAGGAATCGGTGATTAAGCCGTTTGGGTTGGCCCTGACGCCTCCTACCTATGCCTATGGCTGCACTGTCCTGGGCGACGGCAGCCTGATTCCTGTGATCGACGGGCGGGCGCTCCTAGAGACTCTGGTGAGCCGAGTGCAGACCGAGCAGCCCACCGCGACTCCGTCTACGGCTCTAGCGCTGACGGCCCAAAGCCAAACCGGCGGCGATCAGGGTCAGGCAATTCGCATGAGCCGGGTTAACACCGTGCTGGTGGTGGACGATGCGGTTACTTCCCGTCGGCTGCTGACGCTGTCGCTAGAGCGAGCGGGCTACCGGGTGCTCCAGGCCCGTGATGGTCAGGAGGCGCTGGAGCAGCTTCAGCAAAATGCCTCAGTGCAGCTGGTGGTGTGCGATATCGAAATGCCTAACATGAACGGCTTTGAGTTTCTCACTCAGCGCCGCCAAGACTCAGCGCTAACCCAGATTCCCACGGTGATGCTGACATCGCGCAGCAACGACAAGCACCGCTGGCTAGCGATGCAGCTAGGGGCGACAGACTATTTCACCAAGCCCTACCTGGAGCAGGAATTTTTGGGCGCGATCGCAACTCACATTGCGGCCCAGACTGCAGCGCCAGTGCCCAGCTAGAGGACTTTCTAGGCAGGGCCAGCGCTGTTTGGGCGATGCTTTACCGTATGATGGGAAACAGCTGTTACTCACTAAGTACATCCGCTAGTTATGGACATTCTTTCGTTTGGTTGGGTTGCCCTGCTGGTCGTCTTCACCTTCTCCCTGTCGATGGTGGTTTGGGGCCGCAACGGTTTCTAAACTGACCTTTAGAGTTGAATTAGGAACTAATCTCAAACCTTGCTGTTAGCAGCCGTCAGATTTGCTCTAGGGCTGGCTTTAGCAATTGCTCTGAGTCATGATTGCTCAGCTCTAGATCTAGTTCCTAAGCGTTGAACTCTAAACCAGAATCTGGAGCGAGAATTGAGATGGAAGCACCCTTGGCATCCCAGGCTTATAGCGTCTTGGCGGTGGTTGCCCTAAGCCTGATGGTGGTGGTGACTGGCGGTATCTTTTACCTGACCGCTGCCGAATGGCGCGACCGTCGCCGCCGCAAGCGCGATCAGGAGTCAGTTCAACGGCCACGGCGCTCAAAGCGGTAAGTCATTTCGATCGATCAATTTACTCGGAAGGACACTGCACCCAGGACCCTTCCGAGTTTTTTGCGTCTTTACCGCTGACTGTTTGATTTTTTGTCTTTGCACGTTGCCAGGACAGGTTGATGGTTCCCTCCCAATCCCAATCGGATTCCGCAGCATCGGGCTCCCCAGCATTAGATCCCAAGGCGGCCGGGGCTGTCGCTGCCCGGCAGGTAGCTCTGGCGGTTCTGCGAGCTGTCCACAAAGGGGCCTATGCCGATGTAGCCCTGCACCGAGCGCTGGCGCCCTCGGGCCTGAGCAATCTTGATCGGGCCTTTGTGACTGAGCTGGTCTACGGCAGCGTGCGCCGCCAGCGCACCTTAGATGCGCTTATGGATCAGTTAGGTAAGAAAAAAGCTCACCAGCAGCCCGCCGAGATGCGCGCCATTTTGCATTTAGGGCTCTACCAGCTGCGCTACCTGAGCTCAGTACCGGCTTCGGCCGCGGTCAACACCAGCGTAGAACTGGCTAAGGAAAGCGGGTTAAACCGTCTTTCAGGCGTGGTTAACGGCATTTTGCGCCAATATCTCCGGCTGCAGGAGCAAGCTGCTGCGCTAGCCCACGACCTGCTGGTCCTGCCCAGCGACCCAGTAGCCGCGCTGGGGGTGCAGCACAGCTACCCCGACTGGATAGTACAGCTATGGCGCGATTGCCTCAGCCTGGAGGAGACTGAGAGCCTTTGCCGCTGGTTCAACCAGGCTCCCCACATTGACCTGCGGGTAAACGCCTGCCGCACCTCTGTAGACATCGTAGAAGCTGCTTTTCAGGCGGCTGGGGTAAAAACGGAGCGGCTGGTGCCGCTGCCTACCGGGCTGCGGCTGACGAACCATATCGGCAGCCTGACAGCCCTGCCAGGCTACGAGGAGGGCTGGTGGAGTGTCCAAGACGCTAGCGCTCAGCTAGTTGCCTATATGGTTAATCCCCAGCCGGAAGAGGTCGTGATTGACGCCTGCGCTGCGCCAGGTGGCAAGGCTACTCACCTGGCCGAGCTCATGGGCGACACGGGCACGGTGTGGGCGTGCGATCGCACCACCTCCCGCCTGAAAAAAATTAGGACCAACAGCAGTCGCCTGCAGCTCAACAGCCTCAAGACCTACACCGGCGACAGCCGCGATCTGCCCAGGTTTCACGGCCAGGCCGACCGGGTACTGGTAGATGCGCCCTGCTCTGGCCTAGGCACCCTGCACCGCCACGCCGATGCTCGCTGGCGGCAGAGCCCAGAGTCTATTCAAGCGCTGCCTGAGCTACAGCTGGCCCTGTTAACCGAGGCAGCCCGATGGCTTAAGCCTCAGGGCTCTCTGGTCTATGCCACCTGCACCCTCAATCCTCAGGAAAATCAAGGGGTGGTGAAGTCTTTTCTCGCTCAAAATCCTGAGTGGCGAATTCAGCCGCCTGAAGCCAGCTCTCCAGTTGCCCCCTGGGTCACTGAGCAAAACTGGGTAGAGGTCTGGCCCCATCGGCATAATATGGACGGCTTTTTTATGGTGGCGCTGACCCGTTAATAAAGCAGCAGGCCACTAAAACCAACCGGTTAATTGAGTTACTCTGGCTGGGCCAAAGACTCCCCGGCCTCAAGTTTCTGGCGCGAGTCTCCCCAGTAAGCGCTGTAGGTCCAGACTTCGTTGCTGCCCTTCTCCTCAGTCGTCCAGCGGTAGATCGCCGACTTAGGGTTGACGCCTACCTCAATCAGCTTGGCCCCCATGTAGTATTCCATCTGGCTGCGGGTGCGCTGTTTGAAAAACTCCGACTGGCTCTTGGGCACTGTACGGGACATGTGGGCCTGGGTATGTTTCGCCATAGCTTCTGAACACTAACCTTTCTCAAAGCTCAACAGAATCTCAAAAGAGACGCTTGAAAAACAAGCTTCTTAAGATTCTAAAGGGTTGTCATGGGAGCGTCAGAATCCCTCGCTGCAATAACGCCATCAGCCTCTACCAGTCCCTACGATTGGGCCACCACCCGAGTGATAAGCGAGCGATTGAGCTAGCCATTGCTGGACCAACCGCTGGTGCCGGCAATTTCGGCTGACTTAACCTCACCCGGCAGCCCAATCTCACTACAAACTTCGTAAAAAGAGGTGACTGGAGGCGCAGCGTAAAGGTGAGCAATCTTTGCCAAAGTTTGGTTATAGATTTCGCTGTGATGCTCGTCCATATCATCAATGTTGTCCCAGAGGATCACAGCGATGCCGCGCTCGGTGCCAGGTTCTTGCAGCAGATAGGCGCCCTTAAAGCCCTTATCAAAGGTAGAAACAGCCTTTTCATAAAGCTGGCGGGCTTCGCCAAAGCAGCCCGGCTTAAACTCGCCGATCGCAACGAAAGCATACTTGTGTTTAAGAAAATCAAAAAACTCGCTCATTCAGGTTGCTCCTGTAACGGTGGAGCCTTCAGTGTCCCTCACATGGCACGAGCTGCCCCATTTCGTTAGCGAGGCTTTAGATTCCTTACCAATCTTCCAACAGGTGATCGCCGAGCCGATGCAGTTGTTGACCCATCCACCGCTTGAGCTGCCGCCAGCGTTGTCCCAGCTGGTTACTCTGGCCTCTGAGAGTTCTCAGCCAAGAGGCCACAGCCGGTTCTGCCAAAGGAGTGGAGCCCTCAGCCACCCTCCCAGTCAAACGTTGGCTCATTCCCTGCATCAAACGGGCCCCTCTCGTCCAGGTGCGTGCCCTGGGCAGAGTGATGATCAAACTACCGTCCTGCAGCAACACCTGAACCTGGTCAGCGCGCACCGGTACCGGCAGCGGCAGGGTGTGCTGAAAGGCTTTGTAGCTAACGCTGTGACCGTAAAAACTAGGCCGATCCACTGACTGCTGCCCCAGCAGCGTTAGGCTGTGGGTCTGTGCCTGCACCTGCACCGCCTCGGGAGCAATCCCTGGCAGCGTGGCGGTGATGATCACATCATCTTCGCTCTGGCGCAGCTCTATCAAGGGCAGCGATTGGCCTATAGCAGGCTCCCCAAACGGTGCTAGCGCTGACCAAAGTGCCTCAAGCTGCCTGTAGTCTGGCTGTCCATACGGCTGTCTATAGCTCGTCAGGTTCCAGTCCATAGGTCCCGGTAGGGGTGATCCAGGAAGGGGTGCCATAGTGTCTCTCCTTTAAGTTGCCCCCTCAAGTTGCCTATTAAGCGTCCTTTGAGGTGGAGCGCAAGCCTTAATC
>DATNQE010000004.1:0-2700 GCA_036702895.1 Trichocoleus sp.
ATCAGGATGCTCAGCTGGGAGCCTTTTTTGATCGCCTGCGGCAGGCGGGACGGCTGGACAACACCCTGGTGATTATCTGTGCTGACCACGGTGAGCACCTGGGTGAGAAGCAGTTTATGGGCCACAGCCTGTCGATCTACAACGAGCTGATTCGGGTGCCGTTGATTATTCGAGACCCCGCAGATCAGTTTCCTAAAGGGGCTCAAGTCAATGCAGTCGTTTCCACCCGACGACTGTTCCACACGGTGCTAACGGCGGCTGGTCTGGCTACAGAAGAAGAAGCTAGCTTGAGCCTGACCGAAGGCGCCACCCAAGCCGAGCGAGGCTATGTCTTTGCTGAAGCGGTTCCGCCGCAAAACGTGGTGAACCTAATGCAGCGGCGGCAGCCCGAGCTGGTGCGCAATATGGCCTGCGATCGCACCCGCCGCGCAGTTTGGATGGGCCGTCATAAGCTGATTGAAACCGAGGGCCAGGAGGTTGAGCTCTACGACGTCCTGGAAGACCCTAGCGAGAATTTGAACTTGAGCGACATCTTGCCAGAGAATGTGGAGGCGCTGCAGGAGTGCCTGCAAACGTTTGCCGGTGCTGCGGCTGGCGCTCCCGAGACAGGACTTCGGGGGACCCAGCGAGCAACTAATTTTGAAGACCCAGAAGTGCGGCGCCGGCTCCAGGAGCTGGGTTATCTGGAAGATTAGAGGACTCCATTCATGTATCCACCCGTTGGCCCTATCATTTTTGAGTTCGGCCCTTTTGCGCTGCGCTGGTACGGACTGCTGATGCTGACCGCTATTCTATCGGCGGCCTTTATTGCGGGTCGTGAGGTGGAACGCCAGGGGGAAGACGCCGACAACCTTTGGGACATGCTGTTCTGGATTCTGATTCCAGGCTTTATCGGGGCCCGGCTCTACTACGTCTTTATTCAGTCCCCACGCGGGCCGGAGGGCCTGGGCTACTACCTGGCGAACCCCGGCAAAATCCTGCAGATCTGGGGCGGTGGCATCCACATTTTCGGTGGCTTTATTTTTGGCGCCATTGCCCTGTGGATCTTCACCCGAATTCGCAAGCTCAATTCCTTGCCCTATCTAGACGCCATTGCCCTAGGGCTGCCCCTGGCTCAGGCGATTGGCCGCTGGGGCAACTTCATCAACCAGGAACTGTACGGACCGCCCACCACCCTGCCCTGGGGTTTGCGGATCGATCCTGCACACCGCATTGCGCCCTACGACAACCTGGCCCGCTACCCCGACAGCACGCGCTTTCAGCCGCTGTTTCTCTACGAGTCGCTGTGGAACCTGGCCGGATTTGGCGTGCTCTACTGGATCTCTCGCCGGTTTGGCCGCCAGCTCAAGCCGGGCGATCTGGCTCTGTGCTATCTGATCTGGTACCCCTTAGGCCGATTTTTCATTGAGTTTCTGCGCACCGACTCCTGGTTTTTCCCCGGCACGCCCTTTAACGTGGTGCACGTGCTTTCTGCGATCGCAATCATCGGTGCCGCTGCCGCCCTGTATTGGCGCCATCGCTCTAGCCCCCGGGCCTCTGTCTAACCGCCCTAACCGCCTGGCGGCGAGCTTTGCTGGGGCATTTCTGGATCGCGCCACAGCACCAGGCTGGGATTAATGGTTTGCAGGGTGGTGCCCGGGAAGTAGAACTGCAAAATGCGATCGTAGGACCAGCCCAGCCGACCCAAGTTGTAAGCGCCTGTTTGGCTCAGCCCCACCCCGTGACCCCGGCCCCCACCGACAAAGCGAAAGCCCGTGAGTACAGGCTGAGCCGGAGCGGCAGTAGGCGTAGATGCGGCCCCTGCCGGAGGCGCTGGCGGAGCAGACGGTGCCTGAAAAGTAGGCTCGATGTAAAACAGCAGGCTGCGCGGAGCCGACAGCACCCGCACGATTTCATCCTTGTGCAGGGTCACTGTGCCAGCATCGGTTCGGACTTCCACTGCCTGCACCCGACCCGACACGGCCCGCTCCGAGACCCGCACGTTTTGAATCTGGCTGAAGCTGGCTTTGGGGTCTTTTTGCCGCTCCAAGTACAGGCGAATATCTTGGGCAATTTCGGCCAGAGGGCTATCAAACTGCCAGCGGAAGGTGTCCCAGGTCTCTTCATTAAAGCCCTGCCTGAGGCCAATAAACGCTTTAAAGTTAGCTTCGTTGTCGAGCGGCCGCAGCGCCAAATCCCAGGCACCCAGCACAGAATCCACTACAGGCCGCAGGTAGGGCCGGTCGGGGCCATTCCAAACGTGGCTGAAGGGCGCCGTGACGCCGCCTGTAGTAGAGGAATACAGGGCATCTACCAGTTCATTTTGGTAGGTCAGCACCTGGTTTTGAGTGGTTGCGATCGCGCGGTCCGAAGCGGCCGCTGCTCCGCCTAGCCCCCAGTAGACCTGGCACTGGGTATCGGCACAAAGCTGGTAGTTGTCTATGGCAAATCGGCGCAGGTTACGCAGCGCGTAAGTACGAGCCAGCACTGCCTGCGCTTCAATGGCGGGTTGGGGCGCCCCTAGCCCAATCTCGTGGGGCACGACGCCGCGCAGATAGGTTTCCATCGGCACATCGTTTACCAGCGTGTAGGTGCCATAGGTATTGGGCTGTAGCCGCAACACACCGCCATAGATCTTGGTGTCTTGGGCACTTTCCCCCCCGATTACCCGAATGCGCTGGTTGGCGCTGCGAATCCGCACTTGGTCGCGGTTGTAGCGAA
>DATNQE010000041.1:0-3683 GCA_036702895.1 Trichocoleus sp.
TATGGCGCTGTTCAAGAGCTGGCTGACGCCTGCTGGCGTGTTGTGAGGAGTAAAGCCAACCTCTTCACTGGTCGCTCCCAGCACAATGCGGCCATCTTGGCGGGGCACGATGTAAATGTCTTCGCCGTAGAGCACGCGCCGCAGGGGCTGGGGGTGGCCGTAGTGGGCGGGCACTCGCAGGGCCACCATTTGCCCCTTTTTAGGAAACACCGGCACCGGCACCAGCTCGCTCGACCAGGCGCCCGTCGCAAGCACGATCTGACCGGCACTAAACTCGCCAGCGGTGGTCAACACCCGCACCACGCGTCGGCGTTGCTGCTGCATGGCGGTCACAGCAACGCCTTCGTAGACGGCAATGCCTAAATCTTGAACGGCGATGCGCAGCGCCTGCACCAGCGCCCGGTTGTCGACCTGCCCATCTTCTGGAAACCACCAGCCGCCCTGAATGTCTTGACTGAGGCCGGCCTGGTAGGTGTGTAGGGCTGCGGCAGGCAGCCAGGCTGCTGCTGAGGCCGAAAGCTGCGGCGGCTGTGTGAATTGGGGTGCCAAAATGCCGCAGGGCCAGTAGCCCACGCTTTTGCCGGTAAGGGCCTCTAGCTTCTGCACCCAGGCCGGATACAGCTGCAAACTGCGTTGGCACAGCTCCAGCATGGGGCCGACGGGAAGGGCTTCGGCGTGGGGGGCGAGCATGCCAGCGGCGGCATGACTGGCGGCCTGCTGAAAATCGCGGCTGAGGACCGCTACCGCAACTCCCTGCTGGTGCAGCTCAAGTGCGATCGCAAGCCCGACAATGCCACCGCCAATTATCAGGACATCGCTTGTCCTATCCGCCATGCCTTAACTCTTAGCCTCAATCAAAAAAACGACTTTAATTAGCTTGCAACAACTTGCCCGCTAATCCAACTGCTAAAAATTTCCTACTAGGGGGGTTCCTAGCCAAAATCTGTGCCACAATCCATTGATTCGCCCGATGGCTAAACCGCCTACAGCCGTACAGCTGGCTGAATCTGGGCACATTGCTGCTCTACAGTGCTGCTCACAAACCGCCAGCCTACCAAAGCGCCGGAATCGCTTCTAAGTTAGTAGGGGCCGGGGTGCCAGCCGCTGTGGCTGGCGGCTGTGCCGGAGGTTGGGCTGCGCCTGTCCCTGTCCCTGCTCCTGTGCCTGCGCCTGTACCCGTGTTGTTGGCCTGAGTCTGTCCAGCGTTGTTGCCTGAGGCAGCGCCTGTGTTTCCTGTGGTGCCAGTATTTTGGTTGCTGGTAGTGGTGGCGTCGCTCTGGCGCTGTACAGCTTGCCCGGCTCTTTCTACAGTCGTAGTAGAACCCTCGCTACTGGCCGACAACCCGGTTGCCCGCACACCCGCTGCGTCCTCTCGCCTAACGCCCCCAAGCCAGTCGGCCAAACCAGAACTAAACGCCATCAGCAGAGCAAGGCCACCTAAAATGGCACCCATCAAGTATCGGTTCATGCTCTTTCTCCCACAACGCCCACTTGCATAGTTGTTTAGCCTCTGGTGTAGCTTTTAGCCAGTTTCCAGGGATGGTTCAGTTGATCTTTTGATCTTTACTGTGTTCCAAAATCAGTATGCCCATCCGACCAGCAGGGTTTGAGAAGCTGCTTGAGAGGCTACACCCGCAAGAACTATGGCTCCTCATGAAGCTATTAGCTCAGCCCCTCACCTTAATTGCCTAAGGCGGTTGGAAAACTGCTTCGGAACACTCCAGCTTATATAATCGCTCAGTTCTTCAAGGATGCGCCAGATCCACAAGAGATATCATCGGGTTTACTGAGGAATAGTGCTGTGGCTGTTCGAGCTTGCTCAAATTGAGGAGGCTTCAGGCGTCCACATTGGGGCTGCGCCTTGACCCCAAAAACCGTCGTACTTAGTGACTCGCACCGAGTCCAAAACTTGAGTTTGACAGGCCAATCGCAGGTTTCGCTCAGGGCTGTGGGGCGGTAGGGAGCGGCGGGCCTGGTCACGCCAGTTTGCTTCAGAAACAGCGCCCTCAACCTCCACAGCACAGGTGCCGCAAGTGCCTAAACCACGGCAGTTGATCACCCTGGACTGGCCGTTGTGTAGGGCAACGCCGTTTTGCAGCAGCACCGACCGCAGATTTGCTCCCGCTGGGCAGACAAAGGTTTTTCCTTGGGCAGTGACATTGGGCATGGCGCTACACCGAAAAAAGGGTTGAACAAAACAGCAGCGTCCCTCAGTCTAAAGGTTTTTAAGGGTTTTACTGCGGCTTAAAAGGCCATACTTCAAGATAGGAATGGCCTTACACGTTTCATCATGCAAATTCACGCGGCTGCCAAGCCTGCTCCAGCAGTCTGGATATACGACACTACTTTGCGCGACGGCGCCCAGCGAGAAGGACTCGCCCTGACCATCGAAGACAAGCTGCACATTGCCCGTCGCCTGGATGCCATGGGCATTCCTTTTATCGAGGGCGGCTGGCCGGGGGCCAACCCAAAGGATGTGCAGTTTTTTTGGCAGCTCCAGGAGCAGCCTCTGCAGCAGGCTGAAATGGTTGCCTTTTGCTCCACCCGTCGACCTGGTAAAGCGGCCGCCGAAGACCCTATGCTGCAGCCGATTCTCTCTGCCGGTACTCGCTGGGTCACGCTTTTTGGCAAGTCCTGGGATCTTCACGTCACAGAGGGGCTCCACACCACCCTCGACGAAAACCTGGCCATGATCGGCGACACTATTACGTTTTTGCGGAGCCAGGGTCGCCGCATTATCTACGATGCTGAGCATTGGTTTGACGGCTACAAAGCAAACCCTGATTACGCCCTGCAAACGCTAAAGGCGGCACTAGAAGCAGGGGCAGAATGGCTTGTCTTTTGCGATACCAACGGCGGTACTCTGCCCCATGAGATTACGGCTATTGTGCAGCAGGTCCGCACAGCGCTGGCTCAAGCGGGTGGCCCTTTGCCCCAGCTCGGCATTCACACCCACAACGACAGCGGCACGGCTGTTGCTAACGCACTGGCCGCGGTGATGGAAGGGGCCACGATGGTGCAGGGCACGATCAACGGCTACGGCGAGCGCTGCGGCAACGCCGATCTCTGTGCGCTAATTCCCAATCTGCAGCTCAAGCTGGGTCGGCCCTGTCTGCCGCCGGAGCAACTGGCGAGCCTGGCAGAGACTAGCCGCTTTATTAGTGAAGTCGTCAATCTCGCTCCAGACGATCATGCTCCCTTTGTAGGGCGCTCAGCCTTTGCTCACAAAGGCGGCATTCACGTCAGCGCGGTGGAGCGTAACCCGCTGACCTATGAACACATCGCGCCAGAGCAGGTGGGGAACCGCCGCCGGATTGTGGTGTCTGACCAGGCGGGTTTGAGCAACGTTATCTCCAAGGCGCGCAGCTTCGGCATTGGTTTAGACAAAAGCGACCCCGTAACCCGGCAGCTGCTGGAGCGGCTCAAGGGGCTAGAGCGCGAGGGCTACCAGTTTGAAGCGGCCGAGGCCAGTTTTGAGCTGCTGGTGCGGGAGGCGCTGCAGCAGCGGCCCCACTACTTCACTCTGAAGGGATTTAAGGTGCAGTGTGATGGCCCCCAGGGGCCAGCCTTTGATGCATCCACCATAGGTGCTTGGACAACCTACTCCCTGGCGACCATCAAAGTCACGGTCAATGGCCGAGACATTTTAGAGGCGGCTGAGGGAAATGGCCCGGTTGCTGCCC
>DATNQE010000042.1:0-3198 GCA_036702895.1 Trichocoleus sp.
CAGCGAGGGTCAAACGGGTCGTTGAGCAGGTTGCCGTTCTCGTCTTTGTCTGACTGAGAAGGCACCACCGCATAGCCGTAGTCGATACAGGCCAGCGCCACGGGGTCATTCTTGCGGAAGGTAATGCGGCGGATGAAGCGCTGCGCTTTGGGCGGGTGCCAGCCGGGGCTAGCGCCGCTGAGCAGCGACTTGGTGCCCGCAGGCTGGACGGTGGTGCAGCGGTTGGGGCGCTGGAGGCCATGCTTGTCGCAATAGTCCCACACCACCCGATGCACAATCTCCTTCCAGCGGGTCAGATAGGCCCGCTCCTTCTCTTTAAACTCAATGCCCTGCATCGTGTCGGGACGACCCGCCTCCCACCAGCGCAGCCACTCCGCACCAAAGGCATGAACGAAGAAGTCAAACAGCCCGGTGAAGGAAACGCCCACAATCGGGTCTTCCAGGCGCGACTTTTGGTAGCGCGGCTCAATGAACTGGTGGTTGAGCAGCGCCGCCACTGCCAAAGCGCCCGCTGTGAAAGCAGCTTCCTGCTCCTCAAGGTTGTTCGGGTCAATCTGGTTGAGGTGAATCTCGGCCAGGTTGCAGTGGAAGTTCTCGCCCAAAATCTCGCCGCAGGGATTGAGGCCGTAGCGTCCTTCGCCCTGGGCTCGCCGCTTGGCTTCCCCAGCCCACTGAATCGCGCCCTCGCCCGAGTAAAACTGCTTGCGCACCGCCGCCTGGCACTCTTCCAGCGTCGGCTTTTCGTGGAAAACGCGGGTGTGGTTGGCCATGCGCAGCACATCGCGCTCGGGGTCAATGCGCCAGTTGCCGTTTTCGTCCTGCTGCCAGAGGTTGTCTTTGGCGGAGGCGGCCAGTTCGTCGTTGCTGTCGAACTGACGCATCCCCGCACTGCGCCGAATGTTTCCGGCCACAACGCAGGCGGCGGCTTCGTCGATCAGTAGGCAGCACTCAACGGAGGTAAGCTGACGACCCAGCGCTTTGTTGAGAATGTTGGCGCAGCGCTCGTAAAGATTTGGCAAGCGAATGGGGTTGGCCATGCCGCCGAAGCCCTTGAGCTTTTCCCCGGCGGGGCGCACGTCGCTAAGATCAACTGTGACTTCGACCTCACCCGTGAACTGCTCATCGGTGGCGAGCTCCAGCAGTCCCTGATACGACTGCACCCAGCCCTGGCGGCTGTCGCCGACGCGAATGAGCACCTGGTTGCCGTCGATGCTGATTTCGGTAAACTCCCGCCGCTGGTCGGCAGGTGTAGCCCCTAAAGCGCTCTGCAGCGTCACTTTTAGAGGGTTGCGAATCGCCGGAATCTGGTTGATGTACTTGGGCTCTAGAATCGCGCCCGTACCGCAGCCCATCATTGCCAGGTCCATCATCAGACCAAAGGCGCGCCAGTCGATAACGTTGGTGCTGGTGCAGTTGTAGGCGCCAGAGAAGTTTTCGGGCTGCTTGCTCCAGGCGGTGCCGCCCACCCACAGCCAGCGTCCTGAGGGCAGGGCCTTGAGCTCTTGCTGCATACGGCGAATCAGGGCCTGCTCGTCTTCGGTGAGGTTGCCCAGTTCGGTGAGGCCAGATAAGGTGCGATCGCACACCTGATGCCAGGTCTCCCGCTCTCCCTCGCTCACTTCCCCCCGACGGCTGTAGGTGCGGTAAAACACCGGATAGGCAGCAGGAGCGCTATCTGGGAAACTCTGGTGATGCCGGGCACGAGGGAGTTCTTGAACCATGAAAGTACCTCAAGCTAGGTATAGGGCTGTTTTGTTGGAAGGCACCCTATATGTGGCGTTTCCTTTGAAAACAAGCATCATATTAACGCCATGTTCCGCAAAATGCACCCCTAGATGCAGCAATCTTTTCCGGGAATAGCGGGTAGATAGCGCTATCCCTGACAAATGGCCAAGCTAATGCTCAGCAAAATGCCATTAGCAAGGCAGCCCTGCTGCCCGGACTCTAACAACCATCATAAATGCAGCACTAATACTGAAGTTGTCTGCATCCTAACTGCATCCTACTGTTCTGGCGAAGGAACTGCAGCGTTAGCGGTTCAGCACCCCAAACGCATTTCAGTTGGCCCAGCCTCAGGAGCGGCGGCAGTTGTCGCAATGGCCGCACTTGCCCAGCCTTTGCGCTTCGGTGCGAAAGCCGAACTGCTCCAGCAGCGACGACCAGCGGCAGCGGCGGCTGTGCAGGTACTGGTGCATTTGCTGGGCAGCGGTCTGTTGGGGCATAGAAGCCGCCTGGGATTTGTTTAGAAGCCGGTAGTGAAAGGGGTCGAGCCACTGCAGCTGGCCGCTGCTGTGGAGCCAGGAGAGAGTAATGGCACCCTCCTTAAACTGCTGGCTCACCTCCCGCACATCCCCTTCCTGAGGAATGCGGCCTACAATCTGCTGGGCCTTTTGCTGCAAAACCTGGGTTTGGGATTGAAAGAATTGCGCCCGCTGCCGATCGCTGGGGTCAAGCCAGCCTGTGGGTTCACTCACCAAGGTCAGTGCCTCAGCAGGCTTACCGTCACGACCGGCTCGGCCCACCTCCTGCACGTACTCCGTGATCAGGCAGGGAGCCTGGTAGTGCACTACCCAACGGGTGCGGGGCGCATTTACCCCCATGCCAAAAGCGCTGGTGCAGACCACAAACTGCAGCCGATTTTCGATCCAGTCGGCCTCGGTTTGCCGTCGCTCCGTAGGGCCTAAGCCAGCATGGTAAGGAGCTGTCTGAAAGCCCGCTTGGCTCAGCCAGTCCGCCAGGGCTTCACTATCCTTGCGGGTGCGCACATAGACCAGACCCGATTGACCCGGGCGAACCTGCAGATAGCGCTTGAGAATGAGTTTGCGATCGCGCTCCGTCAGCGCCACCCGCACCGACAAGTGCAGATTGGGCCGATGGGGGTTGAGCCGCACCACCTTGGGGTCTTGCAGCTGCAGGACCTCCTTGAGAATCTTTTGGGCAACCGGGTCAGCGGTAGCGGTAAAAGCCGCAATGGGCAACGTCGTTCCTGCTCGACGGTTGGCCAGCAGCGCCGGACGCACTGCTCCTAAGCGGCGATAGGCTGGGCGGAAGGTGTCCCCCCACTGAACGAGGGTATGAGCCTCATCCAAAATCAGCCCGTTGAGGCGAATCTGCGGCTGGCTGATGCGCTCCCACACGGGCGGGCTGAGTAACGTTTCTGGCGAAAGGTACAGCAGCCGTAGGGTTTGAGTCTCGATC
>DATNQE010000053.1:0-2872 GCA_036702895.1 Trichocoleus sp.
TGACGGTTGCTGCAACAGCCTTTTCCATCACGATTGTGGCGCTGCAGCTGGCCTCATCCAACTATGGGCCGCGGCTGCTGCGCAACTTCATGCAGGACCGGGGAAATCAGGTTGTTCTAGGGACCTTTATCGCCACTTTTATCTATTGCCTGCTGGTGCTTAGAACAATTCGGGGGGAGGACTACCAGCTTTTTGTGCCGCAGGTCTCGGTGACGGTTGGGGTGGTGCTGGCCATCCTCAGCATTGGGGTGCTGATTTACTTTATTCACCACGCCTCCACCATTATTCAGGTGTCCCACATCATTGCTGAGGTGAGCCACGATCTCAAACAGGTCACCGATCGGCTGTTTCCAGAGAATTTGGGCCAGAGCCTGCAAAACCAGCGGGATGGCTCAGCCGATATCCCCCCTGATTTTGCTTCTGCCGCCTGTCCGGTGTTGGCGCAGACAACCGGGTACCTGCAGGGCATTGATGAGGAAACGCTGATGAGGATTGCCTGCCAGCACAATCTTTTGCTCTGCGTTCAGGCCCGTCCCGGCGTTTTCGTGGTGCAGCAAAGGCCATTGGTGTTGGTGTACCCGGGAGATCGCATCTCGCCCAAGCTGGAAAAACAAATTCGTGGCGCTTTTCTGCTCGGTCGGGATATGACGGAGCAGCAGGATGTGGCCTTTCCCATTGAGCAGCTGGTGGAAATTGCCCTGCGCGCCCTTTCTCCGGGCATTAATGACCCGTTTACGGCAATTCGCTGCATTGACAGAATTTCTGCCGGGCTGGCTCAACTGGCTAGCCGCGAGTTTCCCTCCCCCTACCGCTACGACAATCTGCACCAGCTGCGAATCGTTGCTGAGCCGGTTACGTTTGAGAATCTAGTCGATACAGCGTTTACCCAGATTCGCCACTACGGCCGCTCCGATCGCGTCGTGGTGGCGCGGCTGCTCGATGCGATCGCAACGATTGCTTCTTTTACCCACCACGCCAAGCAGCGGTACGCCCTACAGCAGCAGGTCACAACCATCTGGGACAGCAGCCAGCAGCACCTATCGCAAAAGCAGGATCTAGAAGCTGTAGAAAAGCACTACGAAACAGCACTGGCTGCATTGAGCCATCCCACCTTGCCGCTTACGTCTCACAAAAAGTCTTAATTGCCGTATCAGGATGAAAAACTCACCATGTCTTATCTCAACTGGAAAGGATATCGCTATGCAGCCTGGGTAGGGGAGCTCTTCTTAGGAGGAGCTATTTTGCTGGTGCTGGCTCAAGGGCAGTGGCAAAATGCGCTGGCTCTGGGGCTCTTTCTAGTAGCCTCACTCATTTTTGTGATTCGAGACGACAAGCTGCCGACGCTATTTGATTTTCTGTTTGTTTTGGCCGCCTTAGCCAATGCAGGGGGCTGGGTTTTTGGCTGGTTTTATGTTCCTGGCCCCTACGATGAGCTAGTTCATGCCTTTACCACCTTTGCGATCTCGCTAGCCCTGAGTTTCCTGGTCTATCAGTCCATGCTGCCCGTCTTTCGGCAGCACACGGTGCTGTATCTGTTGACCATTACCAGCTTTGGCATCGCCATTGGTGCGCTGTGGGAAGTGGCCGAATGGACAGCTGGCAAGGTGTTAGCAACAGAGGTCATCGAAAGTCTAGACGACACCATCGTTGACTTAATTATGGACAGCCTGGGGGCTGGCCTTGCTGCCCTGCTCAGTCTTTGGGCGCTGCGAGAATGGACTTCCTCCGAACCCGCTGGCAATTACGCCCGTCCTCGATTCTTTAGCCGGGGCTTACGGAGGTAGAGGGCGATGATTGAGCAGCCAAACCTCTCTGCCAAGCAGGTGTTGGAGCAGGAGCAGCAGGGCGTTTTGCAGCAGCTTGAGGACTGGCTCGAAATCCCCATGCTGCTTTTGGGCTTTGTGTGGTTAATCCTATTTGTCATCGAGCTGATTTGGGGCTTAAGCCCATTTCTCGAAGCCGTCAGCATAACAATTTGGATTACTTTCGTTTTAGATTTCGCCCTCAAGCTCGCAATTGCTCCTCGCAAAGGAGCCTACTTAAAACAGAGTTGGCTCACCGCCATTTCCTTGTTGCTGCCTGCCCTGCGAGTTTTTCGCATTATCTATGTAGTGCGGGCGCTGCAAAGTGTACGGGCCGCTAGAGGGCTTCAGCTCCTGCGAGTCATGACCCGCACCAATCGCGGCATGAGAGCCTTAGCCGCCAGCGTCAAGCGGCGAGGGTTTGGCTATGTTGTGGGCCTCACCTCCATTGTGGTTCTGATTGGAGCCGCCGGTATGTACGCCTTTGAAAGCGAAGTTCCCAACGGGTTAGACAGCTACGGCACAGCCCTCTGGTGGACCGCAATGATCATCACCACCATGGGTTCAGATTACTTTCCCCAAACGCCAGAGGGCCGCATTCTTTGCTTTTTGCTGGCTCTATATGCCTTTGCTGTATTCGGCTATGTCACTGCAACGATTGCCACCTTTTTTGTGGGCCGGGATGCCGAAAATGATCAGGCAGAAATCGCCGGGGCCAAATCTATTGAGGTACTTTATGCCGAAATAAAAGCACTCCAGGCAGAAGTTCAAAAGCTATCTCGCCAGCAGCTATCTGATTAGGGTTTAAGTAGATGGCCCTAGCAGTTTCCTAGTAGTCAGCGCTTAGCTTACTTCCCGCGCTTTTATGAAGCAACGGTCTTACAGAGATTGCTATAGCTCTACGGGCAATAACTCTGAAGGGTATGGCTACGCTTTCCTCAACCCGACATTCCGCAGGTTGACAGGAATTAATTAAGGAGATAGTACCTGCAGCAGGGTAAGCCCATGAGGCGAATAATCTTGCTGCGCTCGTCAGAGAGGTTGCTCACCTGCTGCGCCTCCCCCATCGT
>DATNQE010000094.1:0-6199 GCA_036702895.1 Trichocoleus sp.
GGGGTGCAGGGGTGGAACCCCTAGCTGGAGGCGTAACCCCCCACCTCCAGGTCCCCAAATTAGTTGTGATTGCTATATATCCTCTGGAGAAGTCTTCCTCTAGACTGCTGATACATTGCTAAAACATTTCTGTTGAAGGAAGGTTGAGCTTGGGGCCTAGGTAGTAAGGTAAGAATTAACAGAAAATTTGCCCAGAAGAATCTGCTGCAGGTTCCTGGAGAAAATCCTTTAGAAAACGTTTTTGAAAACCGGTTGGAATGCGTCGCAATGTCCACTCAGCGAGGTTCAAAGGCCTTTTTATCCGTAGAAGAGTCGCGTCTTGAGTCGGAGCGCATGAGGGATGTCAAACTCATTCTCGACAACCTCTTTCAGCGTGAAGAAACCACGGTCAAGATGGTTCTAGACTGTCTTTACGACGTGGGTTCAGTTCACCTCATTAATCGTAAGATCTCGGCTCAGGCGCTTAGAGGTCCCCTCAAAGCCATTGCCCGCATGAGCAAGCCAGCATTTCGCTTCTTTGCCATCCGCCGTTTTCAAGACAACGCGCCCCAGCTCATCGCCGACTGGCTCTACTCCCAAGCCACTCAGCAGCACTTTGTTTCCAACCCCACTGAGCCTGATCCAACCCTGATCGACGTGCTGCCAACCCCGGCCGAGCTGCCGCCTGCTCAGCTGCCCCCTTTGGTGGAGATCCAAGCAGCAGAAATCAACTCGCTGCGGGGCCGAGTCGGGTGGCTTTCCACTGCCCTAGCGGTCGTGCTGCTGGTAACGGGCGGTATGATGCTGCTTAGTTAAAAACTATAGCTGTCGTCCCATGCTTAAGACATTGCGTTGCGGGGAGGAAAGCTTTGCTTCATCAAAGGCTCGACTGCTGCACGTCATCCTGCTGCAATGGCTATAGCTAGGGCTCGCTAAAGCGCTTTCTGCAAAAAAATATTTATAGGTCTTTCCCCGGGCTCTCCTACCGGCCTGCAGTAGCAGTTGGCGCAGCGGTTGCCAAGTCGCTAGAACTCACGGGAATCTATGGCAGCTCGCTCTGGTGATGCCCCTCCGTCTGCTGCCGATTAATGCTGTGCTCTTTTACCTACGCCGCCTACGCTCCTCAGTCGGTAGTGTGAAGGGTCGCAGGCGCTATTAGGATTCGGAAGGGGACTGAGAGCCTCGAGTGAGGCGCTGTACCGTTAGCTGAATGCCCAGTAGAAAAAGTCCTAACCCCGCTAGGCCAAACACTCCCGCTCCAAGCGCAACGGTGCCGACGACCAACGTGCGTACCGCCGATGCAATATTAACAACGGTTGTATTGTCTGAAGTGATGGGCTTGGTGGCAAAGGTAATGGCAATGGAGGTCATCAACCGGTAAATGAGAATTGCCAGAGTGCCAGAGATAAAGGCTCCGCTGAAGCAGCGCAAGATTTTGCTGGTGGAAGACATGGAGCTCAGGGAGCCTGACGACTGCGCTTTGCTCTCTAGGTCGGCTTTGGCAGGAGTGGGGGTGTCAGCCACGACAGGACCTCCAGAAAAGGATTATGTATAGCATCGCATAGCGCTGGAGTTCCGTGGGGCAGGAATTCTTGAGGCTACGGTTCTACCGCTGGGTTGACCGAGACAAGAACTACGAGTCAAGCCAGACGCCAGCGGGAGCAAATCGGGCTGTCCAAACCTGCAGGTCAGGATCGGGGATGCGATCGCACACCTGCTGCCGAATAGCTTCTGCCTCTGCCATCGACTCGGCCAGGGTAAACACGGTTGGCCCTGACCCCGACATCAGCGTGCCAAGCCCGCCTGCCGCGGCCATTACCTCCCGCAGCTGGGCCACCTGGGGGTGGGCCGGAAAGACAACCTTCTCAAAGTCATTGTGCAAAGCGCGGCCAACCCCAGCTTTTTGCTTTTGGGCGAGGGCCGACACCATCGCTCCCGAGCGCACTTGGGCTCGCCGGGTTTCAAATCCTGCTTCGTCTTGGAGGTAATCCTCGCCAAACTGAGTGCGGTAGGTTTTGTAGGCCCAGGGCGTTGAGACCGATAAGCTCTGGTACTTGGCTAGCACAACATAGAGGCCGTCTATCCCCGTTAGCGGATCGAGCCTTTCGCCTCGGCCCGTTGCGATCGCGGTGCCCCCCAGGATCGAGAACGGCACATCCGACCCCAGCTCGGCCCCCAGCGCCTGCAGCTCACTCTGGGTTAGCCCCAGCTGCCACAGCAGATCCAGACCCACCAGCACCGCTGCCGCGTTAGAAGAGCCCCCTGCCAGTCCTGCCCCTACGGGAATCCGCTTTTCCAGCGTGATTTCTACGCCGCCATAGCGAGCAATGGCAGCAGGAAATCTCCGGGCCAGCAGCGCCGCTGCCCGATAGGCCAGATTAGTTTCATCTGTAGGCACTAGGGGGCTGTCGCACCGCAGCCGGATCTGCTCAGTGCCAATGCTGCGCACCGTTACGCGATCGGTAAGGTTGACGCTTTGCATGACCATGACCAGCTCGTGAAAACCATCGGACCTGTCGCCGATGATTTCGAGATAGAGGTTGATTTTGGCCGCAGCCAGCAGCGAGTAGAGACGCATGGGAGACAGAGAAAAAGCTATAGAGGCAGCGAATCTACCAGGTTGCTTAGGCGGTGCTAGGACATCTACCGCTTAGATTAGCCCTCAAGAACGCTTGCCTTTTCCTTCAGGATTGTATTACTCAACGCGACCCACTGCTCGACGCTCAAATCTTCCGCCCTAGCCTGCACCGGAATGTTCAGCACCGTCATGATGCTCTCCAGCCAGTCCCGATCAAAGGTGCCCTTGAGGTTGTTCCGCAGCATTTTGCGTTTGCTCGAAAATCCCAAAGTAACCAGCCGACTCAGCAGCTGCGAATCGTCTGCCGTCGGCAGTATGGGGCGCGGCCTCAAGCGCACCACTGCCGATTCAACCTTGGGCGGCGGATAAAACGCGCTGGCAGGCACCAGACAAACCCGCTCGCACTCAGCGAGATACTGTACCCGCACAGAGAGCGCTCCAAAGGCTCTTGACCCGGGCTTGGCGTAGAGCCGCTCAGCGACCTCGCGCTGCACCAGCAGCACAATCGACTCAAACGGCTGCGGGTTGGGCTGGGCAATGGTTCCCAGCAGCTTCTCTAAAATAGGTCCGGTGATGTAATAGGGGATATTGGCGACAACTTTATTGGGCAGGGCTAAAGAGTAGGCAGGATCAGCGCTCAGCTCCGCCTGCCAGTTCAGCTCTAAAAAATCTCCCTCCAGCAGCACAAAGCTCTCAGCCTGCGCGAACTGGCCCCTTAGCTTATGGCATAAGTCTCGGTAAATCTCAATGGCAACAACGGCCTCAGCCAGGGGCAGAAGAGAGCGAGTTAGGACTCCCTGTCCAGGGCCAATTTCCAAAATGCGATCGCGCTCAGTCACAGCTGCTGCTGCCACGATAGATCGCAGCACTGACTCACTGCGCAGCCAGTGTTGGCCAAACTGTTTTCGCGGTCTCAAGGAAGCCACCTAGAAATTACTAACCTGTTGCAGGGCCGCTGTGGAAAAACAACAAACCCTCTCCACACTACTGGATTGCCGTGTTTATCGGCTGTCTACAGATCGTCAACGTTTTGATTTACAGGTCTGGCCTCAACCTTCACTGGTTTCCTTCACGATGGCAAATTTTGCTTCATCAACTCTTGATAAAAACAGGCCTTGAGCCGCTCGCGAAACCTCGGTATTCACTCAGGACACTCCTAGGGACAACGCGTAGAGTAGAGACATTCAACCGGCGGCAGCTTTTTAGGTCGCGGTTGTTTCCGGCCGCTTTTCTATGGTTTCCCTGGCAGCCCCTGACGTGTTCCCCCATCGAGTAAACCCTATTTTTCAGTTCAGGAGTCTTTCATGAACCGTACGCTTGTAACCGGTTTGGTTGCTGCGGCGGCTGCCTCTGTTTCCTTCTCAGTTGCAGAGCCTGCCCAAGCGATTAATCTTCGCCCCGACCTGTGGAGTACCTTCAACAGCAAGATCAACCAGGAAAGAAACTTCCTTCAGGATTCGCAGCTCACCCTGCTCAATCCCCAGTCCCTCTTTTGGAACGGGGTAGATCCGGTGGATGTCTTCTTTATCAACGAAGGAGCTGGTTACCGTAACCAGCTGTTCTACAACACCAACGGTGGCTCTAACGTCATGATCTTTAATGACGTGTCTTCGCCCAACAGCATCATGCCCGACAAGGACGGGGCGCTGACCCTAGGTCAGGGTGTTAGCCTAGGTAAATTTACAGGGTCTACCCAACTAGGCTTCTCCATCAAAGCAGATGGGTTCAGAAATGCTAACGGCCTCTTCTATGGTGCTGATCCCACCAAAAACCCTGATGGGCTAGAGCACCTCTATGCTTTGGAATACTTTGATGCGGTAGAGAAGCAGAAGTATGTGCTGCTGGCATTCGAGGATCTCTTTGGCACAAAAGAGCAAGGCTCTGATCGCGATTTCAACGACGTTGTCTTCGTGGTGCGCGGTATTCAACAAGGAGCACCCTCCTCTGATGTCCCCGAGCCTTCCATCATTCTCGGTATGATCACGCTAGTTGGCGGTGCCTTTGCCCTGCGCCGTCAGACTGCCGAAGGTCAAGACTCTGTTTAGCCACAGCCTAATGCTGTAGGTCAGTGCCATAGCAGTAGACGGATTGATTAGGACACGGGGTGCAGGGGTGAAACCCCTGGTTGGGGGCGCAGCCCACATACCCCCATTCCTCTCAAACGTCCTAATGGGCTCGACACAAGCTATATAAACCAGCGGTGGAGGAAACAGCTTGTTTCCTCCACTTTGTGTTGTTAGCTCTCGCAATCTGTTGATCAGCCTGCTCTAGTCAGCAGCTTGCACAACCGAAATCTGCGCCGTCAGCGCCTGAATGCGATCGGGTGTTAGCTGCTCCACCTCATCTAGCACGACTGTACCTCCCGCCTCCCAGAGCGCTTGGGCATAGTCTTCAGCATAGGCAACTCCCGCCAGACGAACGTGGGGAGGCAGTACGCCCACCCCAATCCAGGGGCGCGTAGCCCCTGCGTTGGTACTGCTCTGCTGCTCAGTAGCAGCTACTACGGTCTGCATATCGGCGACTGTATCGCCAACATAGAGGACTGGAATCCCGGAGGCAAGCTGGTGCTGTGCTGAGAGAGTTGCCACAACGGTCAATAGGCCTGCTGGGTTGGGTTTACCCGGAGCGTCTTCCATAGCTATCAAAACAGGGCTCTGCAGCCCAATTCGCCGCTCTAGAATGAAGGCCGCTGAGCCGCGAGTAGCGCCGCTGAAGAATCCCCAAACCATACCGGCGGCTGACAAGGCCTCAAAATACTCCTGGCGGGCCAAAATGGGCTCGTCCGCAATGTAGCCTGTCCAGTGATCAGGGTCATCGGGCTGAGGGCCTCGGTAGCGGCTCTGGAAAAAGTGGACTAGCTCGCTGTAGTCGAGACTGACCGTCTGGCGTGGCTGCCCCTGGCCCTCGAAGTAACGAAGAACCAACTCCTGAGAGGCCTCCCAATCATTGTTCCAGCGGCCCTCGCGCTTGAGCTGATCGATGTCCTCTGGGGTTGGGCGATAGCTTCCCTCGGTAAAGGCTTCGACCGTGTCTGCCAATGCTCGTCGATAAGAGCCGCTAACATCCCTCAAAACCCCATCGATGTCAAAAACTACAATGGCGGTGCAGGAGGGTTGATACGCAAACTGATCCATAGGTAGCACAGGCGGTAGCACTGGAAAAACTTTATTGGCCCGACGAAGTGAGGTAATATAGGGGACTGTAGTGTTTTAGCCCAAGCCGCAGCGGAGGTTTCTTTGTCAAGATTTGTCCTAAAAGTTCTCTGGCTTGAGAACGATGTCGCCCTGGCTGTTGACCAGGTTGTTGGGAAGGGCACCAGTCCCCTAACTTCCTATTTTTTCTGGCCCCGAAATGATGCGTGGGAACAGATGAAAACCGAAATGGAAGGCAAGCCCTGGATTGAAGAAAACGAGCGGATTGACCTGCTCAACAAAGCCACTGAAATCATCAACTATTGGCAGGAAGAAGGCAAGGGCCGACCAATGACTGAAGCTCAGTCTAAATTCCCTGAAGTTACCTTCACCGGTAGTTCGTAATCCTGAGTTTTAACTCTGATGCTGATAAGTTCAGCGTCGATCTTCGGCATTAAGCTAAAAATCTCTGTCAGCGCGACAGAGATTTTTTGTTATTAGCGAGTAAAAC
>DATNQE010000146.1:0-5547 GCA_036702895.1 Trichocoleus sp.
GGATTCTGCTCACCGAAGTTCCCTACGACTATGTCAAGATCAGCTCCGGCTTAGGCGAAGCCAGCCCCTTAAATGTGGTCGTGCTGCCAGTTCTATTTGAAGGCCAAGTCACAGCGGTAATCGAGCTAGCCTCCTTCCACCGCTTCAACGAGATCCACCTCACCTTCTTCGACCAGCTCACTGAGAGCATTGCGATCGTGCTCAACACGATTGCCGCCAGCATGCGCACGGAGGAACTGCTGAAGCAGTCCCAGTCCCTGGCCGAAGAGCTGCAGACCCAGCAGAAAGAGCTCACCGAAACCAACAAGCGCTTGGAGCAGCAGGCCCAGTCGCTCAAGGCCTCTGAGGAGCTGCTCAAAAACCAGCAGGAGCAGCTGCAGCAGACCAACGAAGAGCTAGAGGAAAAAGCCGAACTGCTGGTGCTGCAAAACCGCGAGGTAGAGCGCAAAAACCAGGAAATCGAGCGGGCTCGCCTCTCACTGGAGGAGAAAGCCGAGCAGCTGGCGCTGACCTCCAAATACAAGTCCGAATTCCTGGCCAATATGTCCCACGAGCTGCGCACGCCGCTCAACAGCCTGTTGATTTTGGCGCGGCTGCTCTCCGAAAACAGCGAGGGCAACCTGACTCAGAAGCAGGTCGATTACTCCCGCACCATCTACTCCTCCGGCACCGATTTACTCGGCCTGATCAACGACATTCTCGATCTAGCCAAAATTGAATCGGGCACCATGTCGGTTGAGATTGAGCCCGTGGCGTTTACTGATTTGCGCAGCCATATTGAGCGCACCTTCCATCAGGTGGCCCAGGACAAGCATCTCGACTTCAACATCAACCTGAACGAGGCGCTGCCAATTGCCCTGCACACCGATTCAAAGCGGCTGCAGCAGGTGCTCAAGAACCTGCTGGCCAACGCCTTCAAATTCACTGATCAAGGCGGGGTGACGCTCGATATTAGCGTCGCCACCCAGGGCTGGAGCCCGGACCACGAAATGCTCAATCGAGCCGAGCAGGTGATTGCCTTCTCTGTCGTCGATACGGGCATTGGCATCCCGCTGGATAAGCAGCAGATCATCTTTGAAGCCTTCCAGCAGGTAGACGGCACCACCAGTCGCCGTTACGGCGGCACCGGCTTGGGCCTGTCGATTAGCCGCGAGATCACGCACCTGCTACACGGAGAAATTAAGCTCTCCAGCAACCTAGGTCAGGGCAGCGTGTTTACCCTCTACTTGCCCCAGCCCTACCCACGCAGTCGAGAATCAGGCCGAAACGCATCCCTAGATCGTACTGAGCGGACCTATCCAGAGCGCACCGAGGGATTGCGGTGGTCACCGAGCAGCTTTTCAGGAGCAGCTCAGCTTGAGTCCCCGCTCACCCCACTGGAGCCTGCCACGTCTCAGCCCAGCGGCTCGGCCACAGCTACAGAATCCGTCTCGACGCTGCTGCTGGAGCAGGAAATAGACGACGACCGCGACCTGCTGCAGCCCGACGACCGAGTGCTGCTGATTGTTGAGGACGATCTTAACTTCGCCACCATTCTGCTCGATATGGCCCGGCAGAACGGCTTTAAGGGCATTGTCACTAGCCGGGGGGATGCCGGTTTGGCTATGGCCCAGGAGTACAAGCCCGCCGCCATCATGCTCGACATTCGTCTGCCTATGATGGACGGCTGGATGGTGCTCGATCGGCTCAAGCACGATCCCACCACTCGCCACATTCCGGTTCACCTAATGTCGGTGGAGGATGGGCAGCGGCGGGGCCTGCAGCAGGGAGCGCTGGCTTTCCTGCAAAAGCCGGTCAGCAGCGAAGCGATCTTCCAAGCCCTAGCCGACATTAAGCAGTTCATCGAGCGGCCGATCAAGAACCTGCTGATCGTGGATGATGACGAGGCCCAGTGCACCAGCATTATCGAGCTGATCGGCAACAGCGATGTGGCCAGCACTGCTGTAGGCACTGGAGAAGACGCGCTGCTGGCCCTGGCGGCTGGGCAGTACGACTGCGTGGTGCTTGATCTGGGCCTGCCGGATATGACCGGCTTTGAGCTGATCGAGCAAATCCAGCAGGAGCTGCACCTGCGGCAGCTGCCCATTATTGTCTACACGGGCAAGGAGCTGACGCCTCAGGAGGAAACGGAGCTGCGCCGCATTTCCGAGACCATCATTATCAAGGATGCGCAGTCGCCCGAGCGGCTGCTGGATGAAACGTCGCTCTTTTTGCATCGGGTGCAGGCCAACCTACCGACACCTAAGCGCATGATGCTGGAGCAGCTGCAGCAGGCCGACCCAGTGCTGACCGGGAAGAAGGTGCTAATCGTTGATGACGATGTCCGCAATATCTTCGCCCTCACCAGCCTGCTAGAGCACCATCGGATGCAGGTGATCTATGCTGAAAACGGGCGTGACGGCATCACCCTACTGCAGAACAACCCCGATGTCGACCTGGTGATCATGGACGTGATGATGCCGGAGATGGACGGCTATCAAACCATCGGCCATATCCGGGAAATCGAACAGTTCATCAGCCTGCCCATTGTGGCGCTGACGGCTAAGGCCATGAAAGGCGATCGGGAGAAGTGTATCAGCGCTGGAGCCTCTGACTACATCACCAAGCCAGTAGACACAGACCAGCTGCTGTCTCTGCTGCGGGTTTGGCTCTACCAATAGGCCAGGGCTAGGACAGCGATGCAGAAGGACTTGGAGGACCTCGAAATCGAGCTGCTTTTGGAGGGGATTTATCGCCACTACGGCTTTGACTTCCGGAACTACGCGATGGCCTCTCTAAAGCGGCGGATTTGGAATACTGTGCAGGCAGAAAAGCTCACTAGTATCAGCGGGCTGCAGGAGCGGGTGCTGCACGATCCTGCCTGTATGGAGCGGTTTTTGTTGGGTCTTACGGTCAATGTCACGGCCATGTTTCGAGATCCAGAGTTTTACCTGACTTTTCGATCTAAGGCAGTGCCGCTGCTCAAGACCTATCCTTTCATCCGCATTTGGCACGCGGGCTGCTCCACGGGGGAAGAGGTTTACTCTATGGCGATCTTGCTGCAGGAGGAGGGGCTCTATCAGCGCTGTCGGATTTACGCGACGGACATGAACGAGCTGGTGCTGCAGCAGGCCAAAGCGGGGGTGTTTCCGCTGGGGGTAATGCAGAAATATACTCAGCTCTACCTCAAAGCGGGGGGCAAACGCGCTTTCTCGGAGTACTATACAGCGGCTTACGACAGCGCCATTTTGCGATCTTTTCTAAAAGAAAAAATCGTATTTTCGGTGCACAATCTGGTCACCGATGCCTCGTTTAATGAGTTCAACGTGATCATCTGCCGGAATGTGCTGATCTACTTCAATCAGCCTCTTCAGGACCAGGTTCACAAGCTGCTGTACAACAGCCTAAGCCCATTTGGCATTCTGGGGCTGGGACGCGGGGAGGTGCTCCTTAGTAGCCCCTACGAGGCCTACTACGAACCCTTGGGCAATTCAGAAAAGCTCTATCGGAGGATCGCCTGATGCCTTTTCAGCTGGTGGTGGTCGGCGCTTCTCAGGGAGGGCTGCACGCTTTGGAGGTGATCTTGCCCAGCTTGCCCAAGCAGCTGCCGATGGCGCTGGTAATTGCCCAACACCGCTATTCGTTCGCAGCCGATCATCTAGCCACCTATCTGCGGCAGCTCAGCCCGCTACCGATGGTTGAGATTGAGGACAAACTGGCCCTTGCTCCCGGCCAGGTCTACCTAGCCCCTGCTGACTACCACGTGCTGATCGAGCCGGGTCACTTTGCGCTTTCAACCGAAGCGCCGGTAGCGCATGCGCGCCCCTCGATTAACGTTTTATTTGAGTCGGCCGCCGATGCCTATGGGCGGCAGGTCATTGGCCTGATTTTGACTGGAGCCAGCCACGATGGGGCTCAGGGGCTCTCTAAAATCTGCGCTTGTGGAGGGCTAGCCCTGGTTCAAGACCCTGCTACGGCCGAGAGCCAAACCATGCCTAAAGCTGCGATCGCAGCCGTCCCCACCGCTCACGTGGTGCCGCTGAGCGAAATTGCCCCGCTGCTGGTCAACGTGGCCCGCGCTGCCCAGTCGCCTCAAGCCCTTTCCCCGCCTTAAGGTCGCGCTGCCCTAAGCCGTCCCTAGCTAGTTGGGGTACAGACCCGTTACCGCCCCGCGCTGCTGCCGCAGTTCCTCCGCTCACTCTGCATTCCTTTGTTTAACCGCGTTGCCATGTCGTCAGAACCAACTGCAAATATCCTCCTGGTGGACGACCATCCCGAAAACTTAGTCGCCCTCGAGGCCATGCTTGAGGGGCTAGGCCAAAATTTAGTCAAGGCGCAGTCTGGTGAGGAGGCGCTGCGGTGTTTACTGAATCAGGATTTTGCCGTCATTTTATTAGACGTGCAGATGCCGGGAATGGACGGGTTTGAAACCGCCACGCTGATCCGCCAGCGGGAGCGCTCCAGCCACACGCCCATTATTTTCCTGACCGCGTTTAATACCGGCAAAACCTCGGCCTTTACGGGATACGCACTGGGCGCTGTCGACTACCTGCTGAAGCCGATTGATCCGCCCGTGCTGACCTCCAAGGTGACGGTTTTTGTGGATTTGTTTAAGAAAACCCTGGAGGTGCAGCGGCAGGCGGCTCAGCTGGCGCTGATCAACGATGAACTCCGGTGCAGTGAAGAGCGCTTTCGCTCCCTCAGCGCCTGCTCCCCGATCGGCATTTTTCTCACCGACACCGCAGGCCGCTGCACCTACACCAATCCTAGCTGTCAGGCAATCTGCGGCTTCCGCCTGGAGGCCAGCTGGGAATCGGGGTGGGCCACGTTTATGCACCCCGACGATCGCGATCGCATTTTGCCGGAGTGGCTAGACTTTATGCACAAGGGCTGGGCCTACTCCGCCGAGTTTCGGTTGTGCTCGATCGAGGGCACAGACCGCTGGGTTCAGGTGCGCACCTCACCCATGCTCTCTGACCAGGGGCAGCTCTTGGGGCAAGTCGGCACGATTGAAGATATTACCGAACGCAAGCAGGCTGAGGCGATCCGTGAGCAGATCATTCAGGAGCAGGCTGCTCGCCAGCAGGCAGAGGTCGCCAACCGCATGAAGGATGAGTTTCTCATGCTGGTCTCCCACGAGTTGCGCACCCCGCTCAATGCCACCATGGGCTGGTCGCGGCTGCTGCTGTGCAAAGACCTGGATGCGGCCACGACTACGCGAGCGCTGGAGACGATCCATCGCAACGCCTGCGCCCAAACGCGGCTGATTGAGGACTTGCTAGACGTCTCCCGGCTGATGCAGGGCAACCTGCGGCTGGCGGTGCAGCCCCTCAAGCTCGACTCTCTGCTGGGTTTTGTGCTAGAGACCGTTCGCCCCCTGGCCGCTGCCAAGTCAATTCAGCTGGAGGTAACGCTCGACCCAGCTGTGGGCGCGGTTGTGGGAGATTCAGGCCGGCTGCAGCAGGCTGTGCTGAATCTGCTCTCCAACGCGATTAAATTCACGCCCGAGAACGGACAAATTGATCTGCGGCTGGACCAGGTGGAGCGGGAAGGGTCTCGCCGCTATGC
>DATNQE010000154.1:0-3485 GCA_036702895.1 Trichocoleus sp.
GCCCTGAAAGAAGCTTTTGTCAGTCAAAACAGAAAGACAGGTCGCTCCATTCGCTTCGTAGGTGCGCGCGATCGCAACCGGGTCAAAGTCCTCCCGAATCACCCCCTTGCTGGGCGACGCTTTCTTCACCTCAGCAATTAAGGCCGGGGTGGTTTTGCCCTGACGCAGAGCGCCAACGAAATCACGGGGCGGCGGCGCACTCAGCACCTGCCGCTGGAGATCAGGCAGGGGCAGACGTTCCCGTAGTTGGGCAACCTCCACCTCCTTCTGCCAGATAATTTTCTCCAGAATGTTGCGTGGCTCAGCATCGGGCACGCGCACCTGATACTGCAGGCTCTTAACCGACACAGACGGATTGGGCGGGCGGCGACGAATTTCCATACGGCTCCAGACAGCAAAAATATCCCGAACTGCTAGGGGGAAACCACCCAGAACGACATTAGAAGGGCACCCATTAGGAAGGCACCACGACGGCCCGCTTGAAAGCTTCATCGAGCACTTCAGAGAGCGTGGGGTGGGTGTGGACGCAGAAGGACAGATCGGTGACGGTTTGCCCCTGTGCGATCGCGTTGGCCGCCTCCTGAATCAGGTCGGCTGCGTGCATACCGATGATATGGGCACCCAAAATTTCACCCGTATCCTTGCGGTAGATCACCTTAGCAAGGCCATCGGACTCGCCCTCAGCCAACGCCTTGGAGTTGCCCTTAAAGTAGGTGCGTACGGAATCAATGGCAAACCCTTTCTCTGCTGCCAAAGTCTTGGCAGCAGGCTCTGTCATGCCGACAAAGCTGACCTCAGGATGGGTAAAAGCCGCCGCCGGAATGCTTTGGTAGTTGATGGTGCGGGTGCGGCCGCAGATGTTTTCTACCGTCACCACGCCCTGGGCAGAGGCGGCGTGGGCCAGCATCATCTTGCCCGTGCAGTCACCAATAGCCCACAGGTTGGAGACCGGTTCTCCATCGCGCAGTACCTGCATCTGGTCATTCACCTGAATGAAGCCGCGCCGATCCAGCTCAACGCCTACAGACTCCAATCCCAAGTTCTTAGTTGCGGGAATGCGTCCAGTGGCCACCAAACAAGCATCGACTTCCAGCACCTCGACGGTTTCTTTGGTGGTGGGATCGGCTAGCTCAATCACCACAGGTGAACCGGGAGTGACTTTCTTAGCGATGAGGCCCACACGAGTATCAATCGCGCGGGGATTGATCAGCACGCGCTCAGCAATTTTGGCGATGTCGGGGTCAAAAGTTGGCATCAGCCGATCGAGCGCCTCAATCATGGTCACTTCTGACCCCAGCGCTGTGTAGACATCGGAAAACTCCAGGCCGATGTAGCCGCTGCCAATAATGGCAATCCAATCAGGCAGCCAGTCTAGGCGGATGGCCTCATCACTGGTAAATACGGTTTTGCCGTCTAGCTCAATGCCCGGGGGCACGAAGGGAACCGAGCCAGGCGCGAACAAAATATCGCGAGCCGTGACGGTTTTTTCCCCTTCAGGCGTTTCGATGACGACCTTCTGCTGACCCGCGATCTTTGCCCAGCCCCGGATTGTCTCTACCTTCAATCGGGTCAGGCTGTTGGTCAAGTCACTTTGAATCTTGCCGACCAAATTCTTGGCGTGGTCAGCTACCGCTTGCCGGTCGAACCCCACAGGCCCTACCTCAATGCCCAGGCTCTTGAGGTGCTCAGCATCTTGCAGTTCGCGCACCCGGCCCGACGCTGCCAGCAGCGCCTTGGAGGGAATACAGCCGCGATTGACGCAGGTGCCCCCCATGTCTCCGGCTTCTACAATGGCGGTCTTGAGGCCGCACTTTACCGCATGGAGAGCAGCTCCGTGCCCCCCCACTCCTGCACCAATAATCAGCAGGTCGTAGTCGAATGCTTGACTCACGTCACTCTCCCAGACAGTACCAAACGCGCCTTCCCACCTACTACCTAATTTAATCTCTGCGCAGCAGGAAACCCGGCAGAAATTAGGTCAGGGGTTTTAATCCATCCTTCATTCTTGACTAGAGACGGCGCTTTAGACAACATCTCGTAACATCAAGACCTCCAAAAAGAAACTCCAGAGTTAGGAAAGTGGTCAGGATGGGAAGAACAAAGGTAGGAAAGCCGTGCCGGTGTTGCTCCCAATCTTTAGCTATTTCTTGAGGAGCACAACGTCTTTCTAGCGGATCTCTCGCCTGGAGCGGAATTGCATGACCGATCATCCCCGCCAGCAGCGCCAGAGCGCAGCTAGGGACTTTATGCAGTCTCTAGGGCAGTTGGAGGCTGTCTTGAAAACAGAGGCAGAAGCAGCGTCTACTCAACCCCCGCCTGCACCTCGGCCTCAGCCTGCTGCCCCGCCAACGCCAACAGCGCCGCAGAGTGCCCTGGAGGCTGCCCTGGAGGACGCCGCTGCCGACATTGAGCAGTACATGAACACGCACGACGCGTAGCGGTCATCCCAACATTTCAGTGACACCTACCCACTGTGTAAACGCAGAGGGCGGTTTAACAATTGCATGGGACAGGCAGTTAGCCAGTTAATGGGCTCTCTGCTGGCGCTGGCGTAGGGCCTCGTAGAGCAAGAGGGTCCCTGCGATCGCAACGTTGAGCGATTCTACCGCCGGGCTCATGGGAATTTTGACCTGCTGAGAGACCTGCTGCTGCAAACCTTGAGAGAGCCCTGCCCCCTCGTTGCCCAGCAAAATCATCGTGGGCTGGCAAAAGTCTACGTCCCAATAGTTAATCTCGCCTTGAGCGCTAGTGCCCAACACCTGCACCCCCTGCTGCCGCCACAGGCCAATCTGAGTTGCCAAGTCAGGGCTAGCGATGAGCGGCAAGCGAAACCACTCCCCGGCTGACGCTCGCAGCACCTTGGGGTGCTCTGGATCAACGCTGTCGGCACTGAGCCAAAGCCCATCGGCTGCTACGGCTGTGGCGCTGCGAATCAAGGTGCCCAAGTTGCCCGGATCCTGTAGGGTTTCTACGGCTAGGCCCAGCGTGAGTGAGGCGGGCGCAGGCGTTTGATCACGGCGGGGAGCAACGGCAATGACGCCATCTGGGTTGACGGTGGTTGCGATCGCAGCCAGCAACTCTGGGCTCACGTGCTCCAATCGAGCTGCATGAGCGGTCAACACATTAAAAAGATCGGGATAACGGCTTTCCCAAGCCGGAGTACAGCAGGCGATCTCTAGTGGATACTGGGCCAGCAGTGCCTCCTGAACTAAATGCGTTCCCTCCAGCAAAAATTGCCCCTGGGTGCGCCGCCCCTTGGCCTGATGCAGCTTGCGAATATGTTTAGCCAGTGGATTTTGTAGGCTTGTTAGCATCGCTAATCCCCTTCCCTCAAACCTACCTACAAACCAGTTCAATGCGTTTTCTGCTAGCTAATTCCATCGGCTTACGGCCTGGAAGATCGCACTTAATTGATTAGCATTTATGGAAGAACTGGCTCGATAGATAACAAAGTCTGAATTTTTCTTTCTTTCTGCCTGTAAAAA
>DATNQE010000170.1:0-11347 GCA_036702895.1 Trichocoleus sp.
ATTTCCTTGGGCTTAACCCCCAGCTGACCGAGAATTTCAGGGTTTTCTCGCTGCAGTACGGCTTGGGCCTGCTGGTAGTTGAGGTGGTGGTCAACCTGCACTACGGTGGGCTGAATCTCATATTCCAATACCCGCCCCTCCGGGTCGAGGGTTACCAACACAGAGACCGCCAGTCGCTCTTTGCCCTCCAGAAGCGAGCAGAGAGAGCCCGACAGCGGCTGGGGCAGCATGGGAATGACCTCATCTCCCAAATAGACCGAGGTCCCGCGTTTGAGCGCCTCCTGGTCTATAGGGCTATGGCTAGGAATGTAATACGCCACATCAGAAATGTGAACGCCGAGCCGCCAGTTGCCGTCTGCGTTCTGCTCCAGCGACAGGGCGTCGTCGATAACCCGCGCTTTTGGCCCATCTAGGGTGACCGTGAGCTTGTCCCGTAGGTCAACGCGGTCCTTGAGGTCGGCCTTACGCACTCGGTTTGGCAGACCTTGGGCCGCTAGCAGCACCAGGTCGGGAAAGTCCCTGGGCAGGTCGTGCTTACAGAAAACAATATCGATGTCAGAAGCCGCTTCGGCATCGGTGCCTAACACCTGAGCGACTCTTCCCCGAGGCGGATTTTGCCCCAGCGGGTAGCGCACTACTTCGACGTGGGCTAGCTGGTCAACGGCTTCCTTTAAGTCAGTGCCGTTGGCGTCGAGCAGCAGCTCAAACAGCAGCCGATCATCTAGAGGAACGGCTTTGTAATCCTCCTCCTCCTGCTTAACCCTAGCGAGCACCGAGGCGTTGGCCCGCTCCAGAATTAGCTTAACTTCTCCTTCTGGGCTGCGGCGACGGCTGCCCTCCTTGGTAACCTTGACCAGCACCCGGTCCCCGTTCCAGGCACTATTGAGCTGACTCTCGCGGATGTAGACGTCTTCAGCGCCCTCTTCGTCCTGAATCGCAAAGCAAAATCCTTTGCTGGAGCAGCGCAGTTTGCCCTCAATGACGCCCTCTTCCGGCATACGTCGATATTTGCCGCGCTCTTTGACCAAAACGCCGACTCGCTCCAGGGCATCAACGGCAATCTGCAGGTCGCGCAGGCTGCTTTCATCCTGGCAGTTGAGCTTTTTTTCCAGGTTCTTAAGGGTGAGGAGCTTGTCTCCTGAAAAGTTAGCCAGTAATGCCGCGATCGAGAATTCCATGTAGCGATCAGTCCTTCCAGTGTTTCGAGCTGATGTCAGTTGCCAGGGTTAGTTGCCAGCGTCAGTCGGCGATGTTGTTGGGCCGTGTCATTGTCTGAGAGGGAGCACCGAGCAGGCTGCGCCCAATTTTGTTAGGCTAGCGGGCACCATCTGAAAGGCGCCTAAAGCCAGAGCTTTGACCAGGTACCCCAAGATAAACAACAGGCTGCTCCATCGCAGCGGCCATTGCGAGAAAGGCCATTATGAAGAACGGCCAGATAAACGGCATCTCTGCTGAGGCCAGCCTGAGAGAGCTAGCATTCTAGGGACGCTATCAGTTGCTCCTGAACCTAGAAACGGTTCACGACGCAAAGGTCGCTTTTGTAGAGCAATATTAACAAGCCCAAAAGCCAGCAGAGCAGCCAGCGCCGCGTTTCTGATGAGTTTTTGGTGCGTAGTCTGCCCAGAAGCCAAAAAGCGCTTGTCGATTCACGAATCCGATCGAGCGCCGCTTTGCCCCCTCTATCAGCAGGACGAGCCAGAAACTCAGGCAGAAAACTGCCCTATTCCATAGTTTCGCAAGGGGTCAACCCTGTCAAACCTTTTTGTCAATATTGTGTAAAGATTTGATACACCGTAGGGTGAGGAGGGCTATTTCGAACGCGGCTTCTGATGACGCCGTTCTAGCGTCAGATTCTCAACTGCAGATTCTCGACTGCGGCCTAGATTTGCTTAGCTAGCTAGTGCGCACGCGTCTGGTTTGCCTTGAAGGGATTGCTTGAAGAGATTGAGCTAAGTGCGCTCGCCCGTGACGATATAGGCAACCCGTTTGCCGATGTTTGTGGCGTGGTCGGCGATACGCTCGAGGTAGCGGATTACCAAAACCAGCAGGACAATGGGTTCGATGCTGCCCGCTATAGCCTTTTCCTGCACTAGTAGCTCGTAGAGATCCTCGTAGTCGTCGTCTACGGCGTCGTCTTTTTGTTTGATATCTAGACCGCACTCAGCGTCCAGGTTAGAGAGAGCCATGAGGCTCATGGCTACCATTGAGCGGCAGCGATCGAGCATTGTTTGAACGCGACCCATAGCGGGATGGGCCGGGTAAGTAAAGAGCTTTAGGCTAGCCTCTCCAATGTCTTTGGCGTAATCACCGATGCGCTCTAGGTCGCGCACCATCTGCATAAAAGCGCTGATGCGTCGCATATCCTCGGTGACGGGTGCCTGAAGCAGCAGCAGGTTGATGCAGTCTAGTTCAATCTGGCGGTAGAGATGATCGATCTGCTTGTCGTGAATGGCTAGCTGCTGGGCGGCTTCAATGTTGCGATCGCACAGCGCATCCCGAGCTAGAACGCAGGAGTGCTCGACCAGCGCCCCCATGCGGAATAAATCGCGCTGGACCCGCAAAAGCTGCCGTTCAAATTGAGTGCGGAGAGGGCGGGTAATTTCCAAAGTGCGCTGCCTCAATAGGTCCCTTAGGTTGACTTGTTATGGTAAATCACATTGATTAAAACTTGGTTGTCATCCAACCAAGTTTCAGGCTGAATTTCGCGCTGTAGAGGCGGTCTGTGCAGGCAATTGGCGAACTGCAGGTCAACGTTACAAAGTTCTGTATTCAGCTTAGCTCAGGCCACACAGGTACTGGCAGCCGAGCGTTACTGAAGCGCTCCTCAGGCTCAGCCGCCGTTTCCTGCTGTTAAGCTCGGCGATTACTTGACGACCCCTCCCACGTTTGCAGGCGCAGGTGCAAACATTAAGCTCTGTAACAGATAAGCCCGCATCCTCAGACAGCCTCCTGATATTGGTGAAAAATGAATTCCAAGCTTAAATGCACGTTGTTTAAGGACTGGGTTAATCATGTCTATTTCCGATACTCAGGTTTATATCGCTCTGGTGGTTGCGCTTATTCCCGGCATTCTGGCTTTCCGCCTGTCTACCGAACTCTATAAGTAGGCACTACCGGCAAACCTATCGGCTTTCAGGGGCACGCTCCTGAAAGGCAATCAAGTCCTAATACTATGGCGTCTCCTGGGGCATACACTCCAGGAGATTTTTTATGGTTAACCCCTGGCCGTTTTGATATGGCTGTCGCCACATTGCTTAGGACATTTATTGTTGGAGGTGTGGAGGCAAAGCCCCCAGCCAGAGGTTCTACCTCTGCACCCCACCCTGATTCCAGTGGCTATCGCGATACCTTGACAGAGCGTCTTTGTGGTTTCTAGCGCAGCAGCAGTGGCGATAGCAAAAAAGACGCCTATCTTCGCTAACTTCCCGTAACGATTTAGCAGTTATCCTCCATAATGAAGGCTGTCTTGAGGGCGCCTAGAAAATCCTCTTTCTGGCAGCTTCTCCCCGTTTTCCTGCTTCAGCTCTGGATAATGCACACGCCCTACTCTCCTACCAATATCCCGCGGTCCCGCTCACGGGTACCCTCGCCCTTACGAGTCGCCTCCGAGACAACTCCCAGGCGAACGCGGCCGTCTGCCCGTCTTCGCAAGTTGGAGCGCCCTCGTCGCCAGCCCCGCAGCACTGAGATGGGGCTGTTGCTGGAGCTGGGGGCAAAGCTGATAGTCAACGGTGTGCTTGCAGGGGCGGCTGTGACCTCGCTCACGCGTCTGGTGCCCCACGTCCAGGCCCAGCAGCAGGAGCTGCACCGGGTGCAAGCGGCCGTTGCAATAGCTGAAGCTCAAACGTCCCGGCTTAAGACCGACTTTAGCCGCTACTTCGACCCCCGCCAGGCTGGCAATGTCATGCAGGAGCAAAGCGGCTGGGAACTGCCTAGCCAACGCCAGATTGTCTGGATTGACCCGACTAAAGAGAGCCGTTAGTTTCATCCCTGTTTGACCCAAAGCAGCTTTATCCAGCGGTGGCAGGGCTGCGTGTGGCATCGGGAGGGATTTGAGTATCTATCGCCGTAGTCACTGCAAACAGGACGGGGCATAAGGAAAGAAAAGGTGCGTTGGCTAAGCCAACGCACCTTATTTGCTTTGATCAGTTGTCATGCTCCGGTGTTGTCACCCGGACGCTCCAGGATGTGGTTACCCCAGATCTGAATTAAGCTCGCAGCAACAAGCGGGCTGCGGCTTAGCCCCCAGCTACAGCAGGGACAATGCTGACTTCATCGCCATCTTTGAGAGGCGTTTCTTTGCCCTCTAGAAAGCGAATGTCTTCGCTGTTGACGTAAAAGTTGACGAAGCGACGCAGCTCGCCCTGGTCGTCACACAGACGGGCTTTGATGCCGGGGCAGTTTTGCTCCAGAGACTCGAGCAGTTCAACAATGGTGCCACCCTCACAGGCCAGTGCTGCCTGATTGTTGGTGAACTTTTGCAGGGGAGTAGGAATTAGAACTTTAACGGCCATGTTCAATGCTTCAGCTACAGAAATCAAATGGACTAAAAGAGGTCGAATATAGAGATGTAGAGCTGCCTTATTTAAGGGGGACAGATCGTGGGTTGAATGATGCGATGGGCAGAGCAAAGCGTGCCCATAACAGCGTGCGCTTCAGCAGGTAGGCAAAAGGCGATAGCCCTTTGCCCAAACTATGGGGGTGAACTAGGTTAGACCAAAACCTGCTGCCACTCTAGCCGGTCGAGCGTGCGGGCCCGCTCTAAAGCGCGCTCGAAGCTCTCTAGCTTAGGGTCGATGGTTAGGGGTTCGCCGATGTAGCCGTTGACTGCTTCTTGAGTCTTGAGACCATTACCGGTGATGTAGACCACGGTAGTTTCCTCGGGGTCAATCTTGCCGGCTTCCACCAACTTTTTCAGCACCGCAATGGTGGTGCCGCCAGCGGTTTCAGTGAAGATGCCCTCGGTTTCGGCCAGCAGCTTGATACCCTCAACCACTTCAGGGTCGGTCACCGACTCGATGTTGCCGTTGGTCTTGCGGGCAATTTCCAAAGCGTAAACGCCGTCAGCGGGATTACCAATGGCAATGGACTTGGCGATGGTGTTGGGCTTGACAGGAGAGATAAAGTCGCGGCCCTCGCGGTAAGCCTGGGCAATGGGAGAGCAGCCTTCAGCTTGAGCACCGCTGAAGCGTACGGCTTTGTCTTCTACCAAACCGACTTTGACAAACTCTTGGAAGCCCTTGTGGATCTTGGTAAAGAGAGAGCCAGAGGCCAAGGGGGCGACGATGTGATCAGGCAGCTGCCAGCCTAGCTGCTCAGCCACTTCATACCCCAAGGTCTTCGAGCCCTCGGAGTAGTAGGGCCGCAGGTTGATATTGACGAAGCCCCAGCCGTGGGTGTTGGCCACTTCTGAACAGAGGCGGTTGACCTGGTCATAGTTGCCGTGTACCGCCATTACGGTAGGAGCGTAGATCAACGTGCCCAGGACTTTACCGGCTTCTAGATCCGAAGGGATGAACACGCAGCAGTCGAGACCTGCATGGGCTGCGATCGCAGCCGTGGAATTTGCCAAATTTCCTGTGCTAGCGCAGGACACGGTGGAGAAGCCCAGCTCCCGCGCCCGAGTCAGCGCTACTGAGACGACCCGATCCTTGAAGCTCAAGGTGGGCATGTTGACCGCGTCGTTTTTAATAAAAAGCTTTTTCAAACCCAAGCGGCGAGCCAGGCGGTTGGCCTGCACCAGCGGCGTCATGCCGGTACCTACATCAATGGGATTGTCGGAGGCAACGGGCAAAAAGTCGCGGTAGCGCCAGATGGAGTTGGGGCCAGCCTGAATGGTCTCGCGAGTTACTCGCCGACGGATCTCGTCGTAGTCGTAGACCACCTCTAGGGGACCAAAGCAAACGTCCTCGCAGACGTGCTTAGCCCCTAGATCGTAGGCTTCGCCGCACTCTTTACACTTAAGCGCCGTGAAGGTCTGGCCGGAGGAGGTGAGTCTTTCAATTGCCTGAGTCATGGGTTACCGCTGGAGAAACAACAGGAGTGAACAACGAAGCAAACGCAACTTTTATCAAAGCTTGGCGAATCGTAACACGAGGCACAAATCAAATCAAACAATCCCGACAAATTAAGTCGGGATTGGGCTGCAGCACCTATGACACCCAGGTTTTGTGGCGAGATGTGCCTGTTTTGAGAGATCTCGGCTCGGGTTAGACCCTGTTTTTCTGGCCCGGGTCGCATCCTTCAATCCGTTCCGGTGCCCACTTTTGACGGTTACTAAAGAAAAAACTTGGGCTTAGCCGCCAGATTCAACTTGAATTCGTGCAGGAAAGTGATTTGTTATACAAACGAGGAAATAACAGTTGAGGTTAAGTGTTCTAAAGTCATAGAACGCTTGCATTAGGCTCTAGATAAGCTTCTGTGCAATACAGTCGGGGCCAGCGTTTAGAGGATCAGAACTGCGATCGCAATCTTGCTAATCAAGCGTGATTAATCAGGGTCAAAATCGCTTCTCTATCAGTTGGTGTTTGGGCAGTTGTAGCGAGTTTATATGGTAGTGACTCAGGACAGGCCGCTTGCCAACGTCTTTCGGCAGCTCTCAGGGGGCGCTTTTCCCCCTGTTATAGAGGCGTATGAGCGAGGCAAAACCATCTTTTTCCCAGGTGACCCAGCGGAGCGGGTTTACTTTTTGACGAAAGGGGCGGTTAAGCTGTCGCGGGTCTACGAGGCCGGAGAAGAAATCACCGTAGCGCTGCTGCGCGAAAACAGCGTATTTGGCGTTCTTTCCCTGATCACCGGAAACCGCTCTGACCGCTTCTATCACGCCGTGGCCTTTACTCCTGTAGAGCTGCTGTCGGTGCCCATTGAGCAGGTTGAGCAGGCGCTGGAGGAAAACCCTGAACTGGCTCTGCTGATGCTGCGAGGGCTTTCCTCTCGAATTTTGCAAACAGAAATGATGATCGAAACCCTGGCCCACCGGGACATGGGCTCGCGGTTGGTCAGCTTTTTGCTAATTCTCTGCCGTGACTTCGGGATGCCTAGCCAGGACGGCATCACGATTGATCTAAAGCTTTCCCACCAGGCCATTGCCGAAGCCATTGGCTCTACCCGCGTTACGGTCACCCGTCTGCTGGGTGACCTACGCCAGGAAGGGATGATTTCTATCCACAAAAAGAAAATTACTGTGCACGACCCGGTGAATCTCAGCCAACAGTTCACCTAGGATCCAAGCCATGCAGTAGAGTGTATCTGTCCTGCATAGGCGGACGGATGGTCTCCGGATACGTTCTTATTGTTGCTGTCTTGATTCTGGGGGGCTTTATCGCTACCCTGGGCGATCGCATTGGTATGCGGGTGGGCAAGGCTCGCCTCAGCCTGTTTAACCTGCGGCCCAAGCAGACGGCGACTGTAGTTAGTATCGCTACCGGCAGTGTCATCTCCGCCTCGACCTTGGCCCTGCTGTTTGGCATTAGCAGTCAGCTGCGTACGGGCGTTTTTGAGCTAGGGGAAATTCAGGACCAGCTACGCAATACTCAAAGCGAGCTAGAGCAGGCCCGCAGCGAGCAGGAAGAGGTCGAAGAGGAGCTGACTTCGGCTACAGCCGAGCAGGATCGGGCGAGACAACGGCTGCGGGAGATTAACCAATTCCTGCGGGCAGCCCAGCAGCGACAGCAGTCTACCCAGGCCCAGCTTGACCAAACGCGGGAGCAGCAGCAGTCTACCCAAACCCAGCTAAACCAAACTCGCAGCCAGCTGTCGTCGGTCTCTCAACAGGCCAGCGGGCTGAGAACGGAAATTGAGCGGCTGCAGGTTGAGCGAGAAAACCTACGGCAGCAGCAGGCCGATATCCAGGCGCGGATTGCCGAGCGTGACCAGGAGATTGCCGAGCGCGATCGCGCGATCGCGCAGCGCGAGCAGCTGCTGAGCCAACTTGAGACCCAGCAGCAGTTCCTCAGCCAGCAAATTGCTGATCTAGAGCGGCAGTACGAAGGGCTGTTTCGCGGCAATATTGCCCTGGGCCGCAATCAGGAGCTCGTCAGCGGCGTGATTCGGGTAGACACGGTAGAGGAGGCGACTCAGGTCATTACCCGGCTGCTCTACGAAGCCAACCGCGCCGCGCTGCAGCGCATTGCCCCCGGTACGGCTCTAGAGCGCCAGGTTATTCTGATTGAGACCCGTCAGGTCGAGCGCTTAATCGAGCAGCTCAGCGCCGGCCAGGAGTACGTTATTCAAGTGTTAGCGGCTGCCAACTACGTGATTGGCGAACCTTGTGTTGTACGAGGGGGAACTCCCTGCGTGCAAATTTTTGTTGAAGCGGCTCCTAACCAGCTGGTGTATGAGATCGGCGAGCGCCTGGCCAGTACCACTGTCGAAAACTCGGGGGCGAGCGATCGCGAACTGGTGGAGCGCCTCAATCTGCTAGTGGCCGCTACCCAGTTCCGAGCTCGCCAGGACGGTATTGTCGGCACCAACGTACAAATTGCCGACAACCGCACAGAAACCCTGCTGGCCTTCCTAGAGGCGATTAAAGCTTACGGCCAGCCCTTGGAAATTCAGGCCATTGCCGCAACGCCTATTTTTACCACTGGCCCGATTCAGGTTCAGCTTCTGGCCGTGAGAAACGGCACAGTGCTGTTTCAAACAGGCTCTATTTCGCCGCTAGCTGTTCCCAACGCAGGCGATCAAAGCCCCAATTAACCCTCCAAAGTTGGAGGGTTGAATTATCTTTGGCGGCAGAAATTTAATAAAGTCTAAAAAAATTTGCAGATAGTTACTATATCGGGTCAGTTATCCGCTAAGTCGGCGTGATGTGTTTAGAATTGACTCACACATTTTTGACCTACACCTTTTAAGGCGCTGTTTTTCCGTTTTTTGGGATTATGGAGCCTTTGTGCTCCTGCGGTCCTGCCCTCACTGAATTTTTTCAGTGAAACTATCACGACAATTGTTAAGACCACTATTCACAGCAACCGGGCAAGGGGAACCGGGTTTGCTTAGCTTGTAGGGGATTTTCCGGGGGAGCACGCAGGAACCGCTTTTTTCAAAGGATGAATAATTAGTTGCCGCAGCAGGCGTGGCCGTTTGCCACATTTTGCCGAAGCGGAGCACAGCAAAACCATTTGGAGCAATCCTATGAAATTTGAGGATATTTATCAGTTCTTCAAGGATCCGCCCCCGATTTATCTCAATAAAGAACTGGCCGTTTGTTATGTATTGGCTGTGCTCCTGCAGCAGGATTCCTACGGCACCGAGCTCATTCAGGTGCTGGCCCAGCGCTACGCTGACTACCGCCTATCAGATACGGTCCTCTACGGAGCGCTGAAGTTCCTAGAAGACGAGAAGGCGATTGACGGCTATTGGAAAAAAGTTGAAGGACGAGGGCGCCCCAGACGGATGTACCGCCTGAATCCGGACTGGCGAATGCGTGCAGAGGAGCTCGCTGAACTCTGGGATCGATACATGGGTAAGCACAGCCGGGACCTAGTGTTTGAAGCCGACCGGGTTCTGGCATCTCCTTAGCACTAACGGCTTCTCACTCCAGGGCAGCACCCATGAGGGGTATCTCTATGAGGTGTATAAAAGTGCCATTCTTGCGTAGGCTAAAGAGGTACCCCTCTATGCAGGATAGGCGCTCGAGTGACCAACGCCATTTTGTCCTCAACGTTTCTGCTGACCCTGCTGCTAATGGTGGGGTTATTTTTCTTTATCCGGGCGGCCACTAAGGATCGCACCGAAACGCTTCAAGCAACCATTACCCAACCTCCTGAGGCACTGCAGGAGGTGCTGCAGGCCTACTTTGAGCAGCGAGCTTATCGCCCGGTGGCCGTCGATGCGGCGGCGGGAAGAACGACCTTCAGCGGCTTTGTGCGGCCCAGTGTTTTTCTGGCTACCTTTCTCTCGCTGATGGCGGCGATTGGTGGTGGCTGCCTGGCGCTGGTGCTGGCAATTTTATTTCCAAATTACACCTATGGTTTTCCCGTATTGCTGCTGGCGGCCCCGGCAGCTGGCGCGTTTTACTGGCGGCGGGCGGGCCGTGAAGAGCAGATCATTATGACGGTGGCACCCGCTGAAGCGGACAATACCGCCAAGGTAACGATTGCCGCCCACCGAGATGAGCTGATTGCGCTCAAACAGGTGCTTTCCCTGTAGTGTTCTCCCTAAAGCGTTCCCGCTAAAAGACTGTTAAACCGTCAAGACGTTAGGAGAGCCGTTTTCTGAACGTGGCTCTATAGCAAGCGTGGCTCTATAGCAGTAGACAGATTGATTAGGCCGTGGGGCGCAGGGGTGGAACCCCTGGCTGGGGCACAGCTCCCGCATCCCCATTCTTCCCAACCCTCCTTATTAAACCTGCGCAAGCTATAAAAGGGCTTTAAAAGAGGGATTGCCGGAACTAGGGCTGCGGAGCTGTAGCAGTAGAGCTGTAGGATAAGAGCCTAAAACTAAAGCCGAAGGAGATCGATGAATCTCCTTCGGCTTTATGCCAAGTGTCGCTTTTTAGCGCTAGTTGTAGCGCTAGTGGCTAACAGTACCGCTGACGGCGGGGAAGTCTTCGTCCTCACCTAGAAGGACACGCAGGCTAGGGAAAAGGAAGTGGTTTTCCTCAACATACTGCGCCCCAAACAACCCTTTTTCAGCCCAAAAATAGCGATCAGTGGTGTGCTCATTGCGCTTAACCAGAAGCAGAGCCGGGGGTGCAATACCCTCGGAGTGAATGAAGTTACGCGCCGCAGTCACCGGCTTTTCATTGCCGCTCTCGATACTATACTGAGGGACAGCCTCTAAAATGCGGCGTCCTTCCAATCGACGACGACTCTTGCGCTTACGTCTCCTTGCCAAACCGCCTACCTCCTCTCGTGTTGCTACTAGAAAGTCTGTCTAGATGTAGTGGTAGTTACAAATTTTATGAACCCAGGAAAGTATATCGGGTCAAAATAAGAATTTCAACTTCTCTTAAAAATGTCGATGTAGGTGTTCGTAAGCCTTGCCTTGAAGCACTTTGACAGCCATCTTGGGAGAGATTCTCTGAACAAAAACGTTAAAAATTTGACAAAAATTTATTTTCTTAAGATTTCTGGCCTGACCTACGGCTGTCCATGATTTTGCCTGCCAGCTCTGAATTTATTGCCCTTTGCCAGTCCCAGGTCCACCTCTTGTCGAGAAGCCTAGGGGCTACCTCAACAGTTATTTATTTAGCTGAACGAACGGCAGGGCATCCTAACCCGACGTTGATTCCGGTTGTGGCCTATCCTGAGCAGCCGGAGGCGTGGGGGGCTGTAGACTGGCAGCAGGCAACGGGCGTTAACCTGCTGCCGGGAGGTCAGACGACAGAGCCTGAAACAGTTCCCAG
>DATNQE010000183.1:0-4132 GCA_036702895.1 Trichocoleus sp.
AGGCAAAGGAAAGCGCCTGAAACCACCGCTCAGCTTGATTGCGAGTATTGGTAAAAATCAGCGTAGAGCGTTCGATATCGAGGGTATCTACCAACGTCTCAAACATTCTCAGGCCCAGGTGCCCCGCCCAGGGAAAGGTATCGACCGACTCTGGCAGGATGCTTTTAATGACGGTCTGTCGCTTTAGGTTGGACCGAATGATCACTGGGGTTGTCCCTAGTCCCACAGCGGTTTGGGCGGCTTCCTGCAGGTTGCCTAAGGTAGCAGAGATGGCCCAGGTTTGAAGGGTGGGGCAGAGCGATCGCAAATATGTCAAACACAGCTCCGTCTGCGTGCCCCGTTTGCTGCTTATCAGCTCGTGCCACTCATCCACAATGACGCAGCGCAGATGCTCAAAGCGCCTGCCGCCATCGGGATACGACAGCATCACCGACAGCGACTCCGGCGTAGTAATGAGAATATCGGGCATGGCCTTGAGCTGTTTGGCCTTGCGCGAAGAGCTGGTGTCGCCTGTTCGCGCTTCTACCCGCAGGCCCCAGCCCATCTCTTCAATGGGTCGCCCAATGGATTGCTCAATGTCGCGCGACAGCGCCCGCAGCGGCGTGATGTAGAGCAGCTGCAGCCCCACTCCCGGCGTTTCCAGCATGGCAGCCATCGGCCCCATCATGGCTGCGTAGGTTTTTCCCGACCCGGTCGGCACCTGAATCAGGCCGCTTTTGCCTGCGAGATAAGCCTCCCAAACCTCCTGCTGAAAAGTCAGGGGTTCCCAGCCCTGGCGGGAGAACCACTCGAAAATAGGTTGCAGGCGTTGAAACTCCGCCACAGATGCCTCCATCCAACACAGAGCCTACTAACGAGTGTAAAGGCTTTCGCTGGGTGAAGCTGGGTTTGCCAGAGCGGCTGTAGGGGTGAAGCATCCGGGCAGCATTTTCTGTTGAGTTGTAGCAAGTTGTAGAGTCCATTTCCCGAATGCCTTACCCCTACAGTTACGCAACCTGGAATATGTCCCAAGAGAGATTGAAAATTCTCTCTAGAATAAATAGCAAAATAAAGTCGAGTACAGCTGCTTCAAGGCACCATTAATCCTTATTTGTCTACTACGTCTGCCTAATAGAACACCAATGTATTGGGCTTAAATTCTTAAAGATTTTCTATAGTTTTAGCCGCTCAAAAATTCTGTGAATTGGAAGCCAAATTTCCTTGATCTTCCAGCGTTTTCATACATTTCCACAGGTTAATAGTTACTTCAAAAATGAGTATTCACTATCAACATTTTTGTTTACCTGTCTCAACAAGAGAAACACCAAACTTTACGTGATGAACTTTTTCTAACAGGGGATCTTCGTTTTCTACCACCGCGTTAATCTGAGGTTAAAGCAGTTGGGTTTAACCCAATGAAAGCTGCCAAAACTATTGATTTGGCTGGTTTTCTGCTTAGTGTCATTCAACCCAAAACTAGGAGTGACCTATGAGCCAAAGAGTATTATCGGGCTCACGAAATGTGGCGATTGTGGGGCCCTATTCCAGTGGTAAAACCTCCTTATTGGAGAGCCTGCTATCCGTAACAGGCGCAACGTCACGAAAGGGCAGAGTAGACGATGGCAACACCGTCGGGGATGATTCGCCAGAAGCCCGCAATCGCCAGATGACTGTGGAAATTAATGCCGCCAGTACTGAGTACGGCGGCATTCGTTTTACATTTGTAGACTGTCCAGGTTCGCTAGAGCTGCAGCAGGAAACTTGTAATGCTCTAGTTGGAGTCGATGCTGCCGTTGTGGTCTGTGAACCCGATGCGGATAAAGTGTTGACGCTCTCCCCCCTATTTCAATTTTTAGACACCTGGGAAATTCCCCATCTGGTCTGGCTCAACAAAATGGACCGCATGGGAGGCACTTTCTCCCAGGTACTCGAAGCCCTTAGAACAGTCTCTTCTCGGCCTGTCATACCGCACCAATACCCCATTCGCCAAAACCACGAGCTGGTTGGGTTTATCGACCTGGTGAGTGAGCAGGCTTACCACTACCATCCCGGCGCACCTGCCGACCCCGTGCCTCTGCCAGAGTCGCTACAGGCAGAGGAGCACGCTGCTCGGGTCGAAATGCTGGAAACCCTCGCCGACTTCGACGACCACCTGTTAGAAGAGCTGCTGGAGGAGATCGAGCCACCCCAGGAGGAAATTGTTCAAGACCTGAAGATGGAGCTGGGGGCCGACCTGATTGTGCCCGTCTTCTTCGGCAATGCGCTGGAAGACTACGGCGTGCGTCCCCTGCTGGAAGCCCTGGTGCGCGAAGCGCCTGAGCCGGTGGTGACCTGTGAGCGTCGCGGCATCGACTGTGAGAACGCCAAGGAAACCTTGGTGCAGGTGATGAAGACCTTCTTCACCCCCCAAGGCGGCAAGCTCTCTCTGGTACGGGTTTGGCAAGGCACCTTGACCGATGGCGAAACGCTCAACGGCGAGCGCATGGGCGGCCTATACGAACTCAAGGGGCAGCAACAGCTCAGCCTGACACGGGCCGAGGCGGGTTCGATTGTTGCGATCGCACGCCTCGACAAAGCCCGCACTGGCGACACCCTAACTAATCAAGGCCTTACCCCCAGCGTCGAGCTGCCGCGCGTAGAGCGGCTTGATCCGGTGTACGCCCTAGCGATTACGGCTCAAAAGCGCAGCGATGAAGTGAAGCTCAGCGGCGCTCTGACCAAGCTGCTAGAGGAAGATCCCTCCCTGGTGTGGGAGCAGCATGGCGATACCCACGAAGTCATCTTGTGGGGCCAAGGTGATGTTCACCTGGCGATTGCTATGGATCGGCTGGCTCGCAAGTATAATCTGCCCATGGCAACCCACCTGCCCCAGGTGCAGTACAAGGAAACCATCCGGCAGACCAAGGCTGAAATCCGGGGTCGCTACAAGCACCAAACCGGAGGCCACGGTCAGTTTGGCGATGTTTTCCTAACCATCAAGCCGCTGCCTCCGGGAACGGGCTTTAGCTTTAACGACACCATTGTCGGCGGCGTCGTGCCCAAGCAGTACATTCCCAGCGTTGAGCACGGCGTGCGGGAATACCTCAGCCACGGGCCGCTCGGTTTCCCAGTGGTGGATGTCGCCGTTACCTTGACCAACGGCTCCTACCACAACGTAGATAGCTCTGATCAGGCGTTCAAACAAGCGGCTCGAATCGCGATGCAGTCGGGGATGCCAGAGTGCAGCCCCACCTTGCTAGAGCCGATTGTGTCCGTCGAAATCTCGGTGCCGACCAACTTCACCTCCAATGTGCTGAAGCTGGTGTCGGGACGACGGGGCCAAATCCTGGGCTATGAAGGCAAACCTGAGTGGCCCGGTTGGGACCTAGTTTCCGGCCAGATTCCCCAGGCCGAGATGCAAACGCTGATCCTGGAGTTGCGATCGCTCACCATGGGCGTTGGCTTCTTCCGGTGGCACCACGACCACCTACAGCCTGTGCCTGAAAAGCTAACCGAGCAGATTCTGGCAGCCACAGGCCAAAACGGCGGTTAGCGAACTCACTAGCTAGCTGATCCTATAAAGCAGCGGGAGGCCCTATTGAGAGCCTCCCGTGTTTGTAATAATTTAAGATTAAAAGCCTATCTAACCTGATGCCTGCCCGTCACGGCGACCCAACTCATACACACCGCTCCCCACACAGGCAATCACGCCAACGCTAATGGCCCAGCTGCGGCCCAGCCCCAGCTCCACCCCGTAATTCATCAGCGCGCCAGCACCCAGAAAAGGCAGCACGCTCAGCAGCGAGGCCCACAAAACTGTTGCCCCCTCCTGCGGCTTTCTCTGCGGCTTTCCCTGCGGCTTAGAGTCATCCAAGACTTGGGAGGCAATAATGAGCCACTGGTAGATTCGGTTGAACGTGCGATCGCTCAGCGGTGAACATCCCAAATACAAGGCTAAAGACCAGAGGGCAATGCCAGCAATGCCAGCAGTATCAATCGATAAAGAAAAAGGCATCACAGCATTGAATAGTAGACAGGACAGCAAAACCACCTAAGTTAAAACCTTTGCTAGGGAAGACAAAACTTGTCTGCACCTTGGCAAAGGCTGAAACAGGCTTACCTTAAGTAACTCCGAGAGTACCGTAACTCCCCGACCTAGAGCAATCCTCTATGG
>DATNQE010000191.1:0-2618 GCA_036702895.1 Trichocoleus sp.
GCAGCTAGGGCACTGGCCGAAAATAAAGCCTGCCAGGGTATCAAAAATCCCTGCCAGCCTAAGCTGGGTCAGCATTCGGTCAATGCGGTAAGGCGATTCGCCAACGTCTTCTAGAAAGAGAACGACTCCCGCCGTATCTGGCATATAAGGAGAGCCCACAATGCCGGAGATTACCGACAGGTTGCCGCCCAGCAGCTTTCCGGTTGCCTGTCCCGGGGTGATGGTTTGAATGCGGCCCCTGGTCTGCATCAGTCGGTCTGCGTCCTCGCCCAAACGAGGATTCTCGAAGCGCTGGGTTGTTCCGTCGAACAAGAGCTGACGAAAGGGCTGAGTTTGATCTGACCGCCATGCGGTCAATCCGTGCGGTCCGTGAAACGTCACCAGACCCGTCTGAGCATGAATGCCCAGCAGCAGCGCGGTAATGTCGCTAAACCCCACCACGATCTTTGGGTTTTGGCGAATCAGGGCATAGTCCAGGTAGGGCAGGATACGAGCGCTGCCCCAATCCCCTCGAATGGGCATGAGCGCCTTGATGGTTGAGTCCGCGAAAAAGGTATTCACATCAGCCGCTCGCTCCTCATCGGTGCCCGCCAGATAGCCGTAGCGGCTCAAGGCGTGCGGCGCGACCCGAGGCACCAGCCCCAGCCCTCTCACCGCATCCACGACAATATCTAGCTCTTCCTGTCGGAATGTCGCGCCTGCCGGGCTGATAATGCCAAGGCTATCGCCAGGTTTGAGCCGAGGGGGTTTGAGCGGGGAGGGATCTTCTACAGCTTGAGTAGGCGCCTGCACCAGACCGGCCGCAGCCGCCGCAACTGCACCTGAACCCAAAAATTGACGACGACGCATAAGCCCAGCACAATAAAGCAAGCCCGACCCTTCCGAGCATACTATGGACATTCCTGCTCAAACTGGCGCTCAGCCGCCGCTCGATACTAACTTTTGGGAGCAGCACTATCAAGAGGGCCGCCCCCGTTGGGATTTGGGTCAGCCCGCTCCCCCTTTTGTGAGCTGGCTGCAATCTGAAAATGCGCCACCACCCGGCAAAGCTATTGTCCTGGGCAGTGGTCCGGGCTATGAGGCAATGCTATTTGCTGAGTACGGCTTTGAGGTGACGGCGGTTGACTTTGCCCCCTCTGCGATCGCACAGGCCTCCCAAGTGGCTGCCGAGCGAGGGCTCTCCATTCAGTTCCTGCAGCGAGACATCTTTGACCTGGTGCCAGAGTTTGCAGGTCAGTTTGACTACGTCGTCGAGCACACTTGCTTCTGTGCGATCGATCCATCGCTACGTCCTGCCTACCTCGACCTGGTCAATGCCCTGCTGAAGCCGGATGGTGAACTGCTTGCCATCTTCTTTACCCACGGTCGCCCCGGTGGGCCTCCCTTTGGCTCCACCCCGGAGCAAATCCGACAGCTCTTTGAGCCACGCTTTACGGTTCTGAGCCTCGAACCGGCACCCAACTCCGTTGAACCGCGACAGGGCGAGGAGCACGTCGGCCGTCTGCGCCTCAAATCGGAGGGGTAGCCCGTCTTGAGCAATGAAGATTTGGGGCTTTCCTGATATTGGTGGTGGGGAAGCCGTATTGGGCTCTCCTGGCAACCTACCTATAATGAAGGCAGGTTGTAAACCTTTGTAACCAGTTCTCAGGAACCCTCATGAGCCAAGTTGATCTCGAGTCCATTGCCGTCCAGCTTCAGAGCGAAGATTCAAAAGACCGGATGCTGGCTCTGGCTTCCTTGAAGAATGTTCCGGCGGAGCAGGCGGCTCCGTTAATCAAGCAGGCTCTCTATGACAAGAACCTGCAAATTCGCTCCATGGCCGTGTTTGCCCTAGGCCTCAAGCCTGATGAAGAGTCCTTTGACATTTTGATCAAGCTGCTTAAATCCGACCCTGACTACGGCATTCGGGCTGACGCTGCAGGAGCCTTGGGCTATCTAGAGGACCGCAGAGCCTTTGAAACGCTAGTGCGCGCTTTTTACGAAGATACCGACTGGCTGGTGCGCTTTAGCGCCGCAGTCTCTTTGGGCAACCTCAAAGATCTCCGCGCCCACGATGTGCTGGTTCAGGCTCTTAAAACCGATGAGGCGGTTATGCAGCACGCTGCGATCGCAGCTATCGGTGAAATCGGCGATTTAGAGGCCCTTGATAACATTTTGAAGTTCGCCCAGTCCGACGACTGGCTGGTGCGTCAGCGCTTGGCCGAAGCCCTCGGCAACCTGCCTTCTGCTAAGAGTGAGTCAGCCCTGCGCTACCTGGAGAAAGATGCTCACTTCCAGGTGTCTGAAGCAGCCCGAATTTCTCTGCAGCGGCTGGCTGAGCGTCAGGGCCAGTAGCCTAGAGTTAAGGGGCCTAAATCCGCACCCCCAGACCAAACCGATCTAGGCCAGCTAAATCCAGGTGAATCTGCACCGGGTCAAATGCGCTTCGCTGCCGCATCAGCGTCTCCACCGCTGGCCCCTGCCCCGCCATCATCTCCATGAGGCAAAAACCCCCCGGTTGGACATAATCAGGGGTTTCCTCAACCAACCGCCTTATGGCATTTAGCCCGTCCTCGCCACCATCTAAAGCGAGGGCGGGCTCGTGCTTGACGACCTCTGGCTCCAGCGCCTGCACTGTC
>DATNQE010000238.1:0-2342 GCA_036702895.1 Trichocoleus sp.
CAAATTCACAGGTTGGGCAGGTTCTGTACCTGTGGAGCTTGAATCAGAAAGGCATTGTTCACCCCAACTCGAGTGAAACAGCCTGTACTGGCGTTTTGGCCTTGCTTAAAGCTGTGGTCAATGCTCCCTCCAAAGCGCTTCCCCAACTTTGGCTAATTACCCAGACAGCTCAATTCATTCCTGGTCAAATCCTTGCGCTCAATCCTCTACAGGCTGCTCTATGGGGGCTAGGGCGTACCCTGCGCTGGGAGCACCCTGAACTGTGGGGTGGGTTGATTGACGTTGATGCGCCTCTTAACTATAGGGAGACCTTGGCGCAGGCGCTGCTAGCGCATATCAAAGATCCATCGGGTGAAGATGAAGCGGCTTTTCGAGGAGGGCAGCGTTATGTCGCCCGTTTGGAGCAGGTTACTCAGCCTCAGGCAGAGCCGTCTGCTTCTCCAGTTCAACCAGATGCTACTTATTTGATTACAGGCGGTACGGGCGCTTTGGGCTGCGCGGTCAGCCACTGGCTAGTCGATCAGGGCGCCCGCAATCTGGTGTTGGTTGGCCGTAGAGGTTTGTTGCCAGAGCACAAGCCTATGGCTGAAGCCTTACAGGCTCGGGGGGTAACGCTGCGGGTAGAAGCCGTTGATGTTGCAGATGCGGTTCAGGTCGATGCTCTGCTGCAGCGATTGCGGCAGCAAATGCCGCCGCTCAAGGGAGTCCTTCACGCCGCGGGTACGCTGGCCGATAGTACGCTGCTGAACCTGTCTCCGGCTCAATTTGCCCAGGTCATGGCGCCTAAGGTGAAGGGCGCCTGGAACCTGCATCAAGCGACCCGTACAGATTCTCTAGATTGGTTTGTTCTGTTTTCTTCTATTGCTTCTCTGTTAGGCTCTCCTGGCCAGGCCAACTACGGTGCTGCAAATGCCTGCTTAGACGCTCTGGCCCAGCATCGGCGCCAGCAGGGATTGCCCGCCCAAAGTATTAGCTGGGGGCCGTGGTCTGGAGAGGGTATGGCTGCGATCTCAAGTTCTCAGGAGAACTTCCGCGGCCTGCAGAAGTTAGCTGTGAAGAGGGCCCTATCGCTTCTTAGCAAAAGTCTGCAGGCGCCGCAATCCCATTTGGCGATTGCCGACGTGGATTGGTCTGTGGTGCAGAGTAGTATCCCTTTGGCTTTACCGCCTCTGCTGGCACGAGTACTGCCATCAACCACCTCTAGTACCCCTAATGCTGATGGCTCTAAGCTTGAGGCAACCTCTCAGCGGGCTGAGCTATTGCCGCAGCTGCTCAGCTTGACTCCTGAAGCGCGAAAATCAGCGCTGGTTGCCTACTTCCAGCAAGAGGTGGGTCAGGTCTTAGGGTTAACGGAGGCCGCTCCGACTGACCGCTCGCTGCTCGATCTGGGGCTCGACTCGCTGATGACGGTCGATTTGCTCAACCTGTGTCGACGCGATTTGCAGATCACCTTGTATCCCAGGGAAGTTCTAGCGCATCCTACTATTCAAGCGCTGGCTCAGTATGTGGCCAAGGAGCTAGTTAGATTACAGGGCTCTCCAGCTGTTTCTGCTGAAACTTCAAAGCCTGATGAGGCTGCTACCTCAGACTTGCTCTCCCAGGGCTTTTGGACCAGTCGTCCGCTGGCTGCCTCACCCGAGCAGCGCAATCACAGCATGGTCTTTTTGCTCTCCAGCCCGCGGGCGGGCTCGACCTTGCTGCGAGTGATGTTGGCGGGGCATCCTGACTTGTTTTGTCCGCCCGAGCTGCATCTTTTGCCATTCGATACTCTGGGCGAACGGCACACTGCGCTGGGAGGTAGCTATCTAGAAGAGGGCCTGCAGCGCGCTCTCATGGAGTTAATGCAGCTAGATGCAGATGCTGCTCAGGGTCTGCTGGCTGAGTGGATGGACCGCAACGCCCCAATTCAGGCGATTTACGACAAGCTGCAGCAGCTAGCTGGAAATCGCCTGTTGGTAGATAAATCGCCTACCTACAGCCTGAGCTTGGCCGCACTGCAGCGGGCCGAGCAGCTCTTTGAAAACGCTAAGTTTATTCACTTGGTGAGGCATCCCTATGCGGTGATTGATTCATTCGCGAAGAACCGCATGCACAAAATTTTCAACCTGGAGCCCGAAAATCCGTATCGACTAGCGGAACAGGTTTGGGACGTGAGCAACCGCAACATTCAGACCTTTTTGCAAACCGTTGACCCGCAGCGGCAGCATGTCCTGCGCTACGAGGATCTGGTGAGCAGCCCAGAGGATGCCATGCGCCGTCTCTGTACGTTCCTCGAGCTACCCTTTGACCCCGCCGTACTCACTCCTTACGAAGGTAAGCGGATGACGGATGGAGTACGGGCT
>DATNQE010000279.1:0-5242 GCA_036702895.1 Trichocoleus sp.
TCTTCCGATCAAGCGGGTTCGGCACCTGCAGGCGAGGCCAGCACGGCTGCCCCAGGTCCGGTAACAGCAGCCGATGCTCCCGAAGTTTCTGGGGCCAAGCTGGGTTTTATTGCCCTGACGGATGCAGCGCCTTTGATCATCGCCAAGGAGAAGGGGCTGTTTGCTAAGTACGGTATGCCCGACACCACGGTTGAGAAGCAAGCATCTTGGGGCGCTACCCGCGACAACATTGTGCTGGGCTCTGGCGGCGGCGGTATTGACGGGGCGCACATCCTCACCCCAATGCCCTACCTGATTTCCTCCGGCAAAGTGACCGACGGCAAGCCTGTACCGATGTACATCCTGGCGCGGCTTAACGTCAACGGTCAGGGCATCTCTCTAGCCAACACCTACAAGGATCTCAAGGTTGCTCTTGACAGCGCTCCGCTCAAAGAAGCCTTTGCTAAGCAGAAGGCTTCTGGCAAGGACGTGAAGGTTGCTGTGACATTCCCTGGCGGTACCCACGATATGTGGATGCGCTATTGGCTTGCAGCAGGCGGCATTGACCCTGATAAGGATGTTTCCACAATCGTAGTGCCGCCACCGCAGATGGTGGCGAACTTGAAGGTCAACGCGATGGAGTCGTTCTGCGTGGGTGAGCCGTGGCCGCTGCAGACTGTCAACCAGAACATTGGCTACGGTGCACTGACAACGGGTGAGATCTGGCGCGACCACCCCGAAAAAGCCTTTGCTATGCGAGCTGACTGGGTAGACCAAAACCCCAATGCGGCTAAGGCGCTGACTATGGCGGTGCAGGAAGCCCAAATCTGGTGCGACCAGATGGAAAACAAGGAGGAGATGTGCAACATCCTGGCGAAGCGCGAGTGGTTTAAGGTGCCCGTTAGCGACATTTTGGATCGCTCAAAAGGCATCTTCAACTTTGGCGATGGTCGCACCCTAGAAGATACCACTTTGATGCAGACCTACTGGGAACGGGGGGCTTCCTACCCCTACAAGAGCCATGAACTGTGGTTCCTGACTGAGAACATTCGCTGGGGCTACTTCAAGCCTGAAGAAGATATTAAGGCTCTAGTCGATAAGGTGAACCGGGAAGATATTTGGCGCGAAGCCGCTAAGGCCATCGGCCAGGAAGCTGCGATTCCCAAGAGCACCTCGCGCGGTGTTGAAACCTTCTTTGACGGGGTGAGCTTTGACCCAGAAGATCCGATGGGCTATCTCAAGGGCCTCAAGATTAAAAAGGTTGAGGTCTAGCGCTGGTTCTTCTGCGGAAAGGGGACAGATTGGGCAGTTCCGTGTCTCCCCTGGTCTGACCTCTTTCCCTACCTCTCCACGGAATTTGCTATCTAGCCCAATCCCCAGCTTTTTCGGTTTTTCTGTTGCACTTACTTCGGCACTGACTATGGCGACTACTTCTTATCGGCGTATGCGATCGCGCTCTAACCCCGCAGCCCTAAAGCTGCTCCAGGGGTCTCGGCGCTGGCTGACCTCCCTAATCGCGCTGCTTCTGTTTCTGGCAATCTGGCAGGTGCTAACCCTGAGCCCAACGGCAACGCTGCCGGGTCCGGTGCGCGTGCTGCAAGAGACTTGGCCTCTGATCATCAATCCGTTCTTTGACAACGGTGGTACTGACAAAGGCTTGTTTTGGCAGATTTTTGCCAGTCTTAAGCGCGTTGCGGTCGGCTTCTCTCTATCGGCCGTTGTCGGCATTGCCTTAGGGATGCTGATCGGCAGCAGCCGTCTGATCTATGACGCGCTCGACCCGATTTTTCAGGTGCTGCGAACGGTGCCGCCCTTGGCCTGGCTGCCCATCTCCCTAGCGGCCTTTCAGGACAGCGAGCCCTCGGCCATCTTCGTTATCTTCATCACTGCGATCTGGCCCATCATCATCAACACTGCTGTCGGCGTTCACCAAATTCCTCAGGACTACAAGAACGTTGCCCAGGTGCTGCAGCTCTCGCGCGCTAAGTACTTCACCGACGTCCTCTTTCCGGCGACTGTGCCCTACGTATTTACCGGGCTGCGGATTGGGGTTGGTCTCTCTTGGCTGGCGATTGTGGCAGCCGAAATGCTCATCGGCGGCGTTGGTATCGGCTTCTTTATCTGGGACGCCTGGAACAGCTCGTTGATTAGCGAAATTATTTTGGCACTGGTTTATGTCGGCATCGTCGGGCTGCTGCTCGATAAGGCGATGGCGTTTGTCGGTGACCGAGTTGTCAAAGGGGCACAGCAGTAAGGGGGGTACAGGGTGTTGGGTATCGGGTATCGGGTGAAGCCAAATGCCACGATCCTAGACCCTATCCCCCAGACCCATCTCCCTCTCACCCCATCACCCCGGCTCCCTCACCCATTACTTCCCCAATAAAGCCATGTCAGTCTTTGTCGAAGTTGATCACGTTGATAAGGTCTTTAATCTGCCTGATGGCAGCCAGTACATTGCCCTCAAAAACATTGAGCTAAAAGTGCGCCAGGGCGAGTTTATCTCGCTGATTGGACACTCTGGCTGCGGCAAGTCTACCCTGCTCAACATCGAGGCGGGGCTCGATCAACCCAGCACTGGCGGTGTGATTTTAGAAGGGCGCGAGGTGCGCCGCCCGGGCCCCGATCGCATGGTGGTGTTTCAAAACTACTCTTTGCTGCCCTGGAAAACCGTTCGTCAGAACGTCTCCTTAGGGGTAGAAGCGGCTCTGGGGAACTTGCCCAAGGGCGAGCAGCGGAGCATTGTGGAGCACCACATCAATTTGGTAGGGCTGGCAAAAGCTGCCGATAAGTATCCCCACGAGCTCTCTGGAGGGATGAAGCAGCGGGTTGCGATCGCACGTGCCCTGGCCATTCGGCCCAAGCTGCTGCTGCTAGATGAGCCCTTTGGGGCACTCGATGCGCTGACCCGAGGCAACCTGCAAGAGCAGCTGATGCAGATCTGCCAGGAGAGCCAGGTGACGGCCATAATGGTGACCCACGATGTGGATGAGGCGCTGCTGCTCTCCGATCGGGTGGTGATGCTGACCAACGGCCCTGAAGCCCGCATTGGTCAGGTGCTGGAGGTACCCATTCCTCGGCCCCGTAACCGCCTAGAGGTGGTGAACCACCCGCGCTACTACGCTCTGCGCAACGAGATTATTTATTTCCTCAACCAGCAGAAGCGGGCCAAGCAGCACCAGGCTAAACCCGCTGCTGCCGTCGCTCGCCACGGCCTGGAGAAGGTCAATCTCGATATCGGCTTTATTCCCCTGACTGACTGTGCGCCGCTGGTTGTGGCCCAGGAGAAGGGCTTCTTCAAGAAGTACGGCCTCGAAGAAGTTACCCTCTCTCGCGAGCCGAGCTGGCAGGCGATTGCCGACGGCGTTACTGCGGGGCGCCTTGATGCTGCCCAGATGGTGGCCGGGCTGCCCCTGGCGATGACCCTGGGGATGAATGGTCAAGTGCCGCTGCCGATCATCACGGCCCTGGTACTGAGCCGCAACGGCAACGCCATTACCTTCTCGCGCGCCCTGTACGACCAGGGGGTGCGCTCCCTGCCCGACTTCAAGGCGATTTTGGAGCAGACCCCCGACAAGGTGCACACCTTAGGAATGGTGCATCCGGCCTCGATGCACAACCTGCTGCTGCGCTACTGGCTGGCTTCGGGAGGCATTGACCCCGACAGCGATGTCAGCCTGACCGTAATTCCGCCAGCCCAGATGTACTCCACCCTCAAAGCGGGCACCATCGACGGCTACTGCGTGGGCGAACCCTGGAACTCGCGCTCGGTCCATGAGGGGCAGGGCGTGGTGATGGCCACTGACCTCGATATTTGGGCCGGGCACCCTGAGAAAGTTTTGGGCGTACGCGAGGACTGGGTGAATCAGTACCCAGAGACCCACCTGGCCCTGGTGAAGGCCCTGATGGAGGCCTGTGAGTACTGCGACGATCGCCGCCACCGGGAAGAGGTGCTGGAGCTAATCTGTCGCCCCGAGTACGTAGGCTCCGATCCGGCCTACACCCGTCCTGGCTTTGTTGATCCTTACTTCTGGAGCAAGGACGAGCCCCCCGCCACCATGCTGCGCTTTAACCAGTTCTATGTCGATCGCTCCAACTTCCCGGGGCGGGGTGAGGGGCTGTGGATTCTGACCCAGCTCGCGCGATGGGGCATCACGCCTTTTCCGAAGAACTGGATTGAGGTGCTAGAGCGCGTGCGGCGTGTAGATCTCTTTGGAGAGGCGGCGCGTCAGCTGGGCTGGCCTGATATCGAGCCCGACCGTGAACCCTTTGCCCTGTTTGACGGGGTTGTGTTTAATCCCGATGACCCCCTGGGCTACCTGGAGCGCCTAACCCTGGGTCGCCGCCCGGTCAAGGTCGAGGAAATCTTGATTCAATCGCCAACCGAGACTCCGACTTCGCGCTGATGGCGAAAGGTGGGCCTTGCCCACCCCACGCTGGCCTGTTTGTGCAGGCAATTCCTCCGTCGATACCGCAATTCTTAGAAAAACTCGCTATGCAGACCCTCACTCAACAAACGTCCTCTCTGCCCCAGCTGCAGGAAGATTTTCTCCGCATCGAACATGTTTCTAAGGTGTACCCCACTCCCAAAGGCCCTTATACGGTGCTGGAAGACATCAGCCTGACCGTTAAGGAGGGAGAGTTTGTCTGCCTCATCGGCCACTCGGGCTGCGGCAAAACGACCCTGCTCAATATGGTCGCGGGGTTTAGCCAGCCCACAACGGGGGATGTCTACCTGCAGGATGAGATGGTGGTGCGGCCTGGTTTAGACCGCATGATGGTCTTCCAAAACTACTCACTGCTGCCCTGGAAAACGGCGTTTGACAATGTTTACCTGGCGGTTGAGTCGGCTAACCCTAAGATGCCGCACGCCCAGCGGGTCGAGATTGTCAATGAGCACCTGGCGATGGTGGGGCTGACGGAAGCCGCCAAGAAGCGCCCCAGCCAGCTTTCGGGCGGGATGAAGCAGCGGGTTGCCATTGCCCGCGCCCTCGCCATTCGCCCCAAGGTGCTGATTCTAGACGAGCCCTTTGGCGCGCTAGATGCCATTACCAAGGAGGAGCTGCAGGAGGAACTGCTGAGCATCTGGCGAGACCATCGGGCAACTGTGCTGATGATTACCCATGACATTGATGAAGCGCTCTTTTTGGCAGACCGGGTGATCATGATGACCAACGGCCCTTCTGCCAAGATTGGCGAAATCGTCGAGGTGCCCTTCCCGCGCCCTCGCAATCGAGCGCGCATTATGGAGGACCCACGCTATTAC
>DATNQE010000287.1:0-4717 GCA_036702895.1 Trichocoleus sp.
CCTGCACAGGGCGTCTGCTGCAATTCCTCTGCTGGCCCGGCTACTCTGTACATAACATTCCTCCCCCCCCGGATAGATAGGTTGCAGGAATAAAGTCGGATTTAATGAAGCCATATCCATATGGGCATACGGGTTAAGCTGCATGAACCGCAATGGTAGTGGGCAATTTGCACCCAACTGGGACGGAGAGTTGAAGCAGGCGGTTAAGCTTTCCCTCACCCAAACGGCATGGCAAACCCTAAAGACTCACGCCCAAGCCAGCGGTATTTCTCGATCCGAGCTGGTGGAGCGCTACGCCCGATCTTTGCTTCGGGAGACCGCTCATAGCCAAGCAAGCGGCTCGTTAAACTACACCTTTGCTTCACAGGCCGCCGCCAGCCCTGGTTTAAGCGCGCAGTTTGCCCACCTCCCTGCTGACCCAGAAGCCGTTTATTCTCTCACTGCCAACCAGCTGAGTGCTCTGCTCGCTGAACGCACTCAAGATTTGCAGGCCGAGAACGCCCAGCTAAAGGCCCAAGTCGCTACTTTGGAGCAGACGCTTCAGGAGCAAACTGAGATTCAAAATAGTCAGCGGCAGTGGCTTGAGGACGTGCTCAACCTGCTGCCAACGCCGCTCGTGCTGGTGGACCACGACCTGGGCAAGGTGACCTTTTCCAATCGGCTGGCAAACCAGCTTGCTGGGGTTGATATTGTCCATGAGGCGGGAGGGCGCTACAGCGAGGATTACTACTGCACCGATGCAGCAGGCCAGTTCATTCCGGTGGATCAGCTGCCCTCGGCTAGGGCCGCTCAGGGGGAGCGGATCTCGGGCGAAGAAATCCACTGGCACACCCCTATGGGCGTGTTTCCGCTGCTGGTCTATGCCGACACCCTGGTAGCCCTACCCGACCGCGCGGCAACTGGCGTAGTTGTGTTTCAAGATATTCGCGATCGCAAACGCACTGAGGACGCCCTGCGCCAGAGCGAGCAGCGGCTACAGATTGCCCTCAAGGCAGCCCGCATGTTTGTTTGGGAGCTTGCCTGCGATACCGGCTGGGGCGTCTGCTCCGAAGGCGCTATGGAAGTGTGGGGCTTTCAGGAGGGCCCACTGGAAGAGTTTATGGCCCGAATTGATCCGCGCGATCGCGCCACTTTGGATCACATTTCACAGGAAGCTATTGCCACAGGCACTCCCTTTAGTATTGACTACCGAATTCTAGGACCCGACGGCACAACCCGCTGGCTCAGCTCATCCGGCAGCCTGCAGCGGGGTTCTGGCGGGCAGCCCGATAAGCTCATTGGCGTTTCCGTAGATATCACCCAGCGCAAGCAGACTGAAGACGCCTTGCGGCAGAGCGAGGACCAGTTTCGCCAGCTGGCCAACGCCGTGCCCCAAATCGTTTGGGTGATCAACGCCAACCACGAGATGGTTTACGCCAATGACCACTGGTGGGAGTACTCAGGTTTTACCGCCAGCCAGGACAGCTACCGCCAAAAGTCGCTTCAGGTCATTCATCCCGACGATGCTGAAGCGGCTTATGCCGTCTGGGATCAAGCCTATCTTGAGGGGCAGCCCTACCAGCACGAGTGCCGCCTGCGACGGGGTTCCGACGGCAGCTACCGCTGGTTTCTGGTTCGTGCTGTGCCCGCTAAGAACGACCAGGGACAGACCATTGGCTGGTACGGCACTTCGACCGACATCGACGATCTCAAGCGGGCGGAGCAGGAGCGTGAACGACTATTAGCCAGCGAGCAGGCTGCGCGCTCAGAAGCCGAAGCCGCCCGCCGGCAGCTCTACACGCTGTTTGAGACGGCTCCCATCGGCATGGCGCTGCTCGATCACAACCAGCGGTACATCGCCATTAACGTGACCCTAGCCGAGATCAACGGCCTGCCGCGGGAAGCGCACCTGGGGCGCACCCCGCGCGATCTCTTTGGCCAAAGCGACCCCAATATCGTCCGCATCTGCGACGACGTCTACACCAGCGGCAAGCCATTCGTCGCCTCCAACCTGCCCAGCAACATCCCAGGACGTAAAGACCGTCGCCCCGGTTACTACAGTGTTCACTACCTGCCGACCCCCGACCCAGCCCGAGCTTCAGCTAAACCGGGTTCTGCGCCCCGACGGGTAGAGTCGCTGCTGACCTACGTCACCGATGTTACCGATCGCTTCCGATTAGAGCAGGCTCAGCGATTTTTGGCCGACTCTAGTCAGGTGCTCTCCTCCTCCCTGGACTACCAAACCACTCTTAGCAGCATTGCCCGACTGGTCGTGCCCCATTTGGCAGACTGGTGCACCGTCCACATCGTTGATGAAATGGGGGTAACTCGCCGTCTAGCGGTGGCCCACGTCAACCCTGACAAAGTTGCCTGGGCCGATGAGCTGGAGGAGCGCTACCCCTACGACCCTGACCAGCCCAGAGGTGTCCCCGAGGTGATCCGCACCGGACGCTCCGAGCTGTATGCCGAAATTCCCGACCACCTGCTGGTGGAGGCAGCCAAGGATGAGGACCATCTAAACATTCTGCGGGAAGTGGGCTTTAGCGCTGCCATGATTGTGCCCCTGCAGGTGCAGGGCCGGGCGCTGGGCGCAATTTCCTTTGTTGCCGCCGAGTCGGGGCGCAGCTACGATGTCAACGATCTGACGCTGGCAGAGGAGCTAGGCCGTCGGGCGGCGTTGGCCGTAGAAAATGCTCGCCTTTATGACCGAGCTCAGCGAGACCGCGACCGGGCCGAAGCCGCCAACCGGGTCAAAGACGAGTTTTTGGCAGTGCTCTCCCACGAGCTGAGATCGCCGCTCAACCCCATCTTGGGCTGGGCAGGGCTGCTGCGCCAGGGCCAGCTTGACGGGGCTAAAACGGCCGTAGCGCTAGAAACGATTGAGCGTAACGCTAAGCTCCAGGCTCAGCTGATTGAGGATCTGCTCGACGTATCGCGGATTTTGCGCGGCAAGCTCAATCTCACCATGGCTCCGGTGCCCCTGCCAAGCGTCATTGAGGCGGCCTTGGAGACCGTGCGACTGGCGGCCGAAGCCAAGGCTATGCAGCTGCAGGTGCAGATTGACCCAGGTGTGCTGCCGGTGCTGGGAGACGCTGCTCGACTGCAGCAGGTTATCTGGAATCTACTGGCAAACGCTGTCAAATTCACTCCGGCAGGCGGGCACATCACGATTTCCCTAAGCAGCCAGGATGGGCAGGCGTGTGTCCAAGTCCACGATACCGGACAAGGCATTGCGCCTGACTTCTTGCCTCACGTGTTTGAGTATTTTCGTCAGGCCGACAGCACGACCACGCGCCGATTTGGTGGACTGGGCTTGGGACTAGCCATTGTTCGCCACCTAGTGGAGCTGCACGGCGGTAGCGTTGAGGTCAGCAGTCCAGGTTTGGGCCAGGGAGCAACCTTCACCGTTAAGCTGCCCCTCCAACCGATACAGATTAACCGTGCCGCTTCCTCCCAGACCCCGGGTACCTTACCCATCGAAGTTCCTCTGGCCGGGCTGCGGGTGCTGCTGGTGGACGATGACAGCGACACCCGCGACGTCATCACCGTGGTCTTAGAGCAAGCAGGCGCTGTGGTTACTTCTGCCGCCTCGGTAGATGCCGCGCTGGTCGCGTTTGATCAGGCGCACTTTGACGTGCTGCTCAGCGATATCGGGATGCCCGGGCAGGATGGTTACAGCCTGATCCAGCAGGTGCGAACTCGCGCTCCAGAAGCGGGAGGACAGGTGCCTGCGATCGCACTGACGGCCTATGCAGGTGACGCCAATCAGCGCCAGGCGCTCGCCGCAGGCTTTCAGCGGCACCTTTCCAAACCCGTCGATCCGGCTGCACTGGTGGCGATTCTAGCCAGCCTAAGGCCAACCTCAGCGCCCGCCTGACTGGAGGCTGGGCACTGGTCCAAGGGGGCCAGTCGTTATGAGACCGCTGCTGCTTGAGCCTGTTCTACAAAGGCTTGAAAGTGGGCAGGCTTCATAAAGCCGAGATAGTCAGGCGTAATCTCGGGAGTTAGCAGCTCTACCATCATGCGGTTTTCCAGCCACAGCTCCACGACTTGGAAGGGGCCGCGATCGCACAGGCGGACCAGCCAGCCTTCGCGGGCACCGACCGCCCTAAGATCGTTTAAGCTGAGCGGCACCGAAATGGCAACGTGGGTAGGGCTAAACTGCTCACGTGGGCTTTCAGCAACTTCGGCCTCGGTCTCGCCTGCGACCCAAGCCGTGTTGACAGGCAGCACTTCAATCGCCGAGCCAAAGCCGTCGTCAACAACCACGATGTATGAATTGGGATGAACCGGAAAATCGAAGCGTTGTCCATCCATCACTTCAGCCAGCACGGCAGCCACTCGGGCGGGGTTTTCAACAGCAATAGAAACATGGTGAAGCATGGGGGGAAATTCCTTATGACGCGGTTTACAAGCTCAGCATTCAGGTTCAGGACCTCGTGTTTGCTGATACCCTCAGTTTCTGCGGTGAGCGCTGAGCAAGCCAGGCCGTAAGGCGCCATCTCCCGTGAAGGTTTCTGCCATCCTGATGGCAACTAGCATCGGGTCTAGTACTTGCGTCCTAACAAACGCAATGGGTAGGACGTAGGGCTATGCCAGCCTGTTTCTCACCCACCTCACTCTGTAGCAAAAAGGCGTGACAAAATTGGATAGCGCTGTAACCCTACCTCTGGAGAGACGGGGTGCCTAAATTTAATCTCAGCCCAAAGCAAAGCCCAAAACAAAGCTCAAAACAAAG
>DATNQE010000293.1:0-2982 GCA_036702895.1 Trichocoleus sp.
AATGGCCAGGTGGCTCTGCTGGAAAACGTTCGCTTCTATGCTGAGGAAGAGGCAAACGACCCCGAATTTTCTAAAAAGCTGGCTTCTGTCGCCGATCTGTACGTCAACGATGCCTTTGGCACGGCTCACCGGGCCCATGCCTCCACGGAAGGAGTGACTAAGTACCTCCGTCCCTCTGTTGCAGGCTATTTGATCGAGAAGGAGCTGGAGTACCTGCAGAGCGCCATTGAGAATCCTCAGCGACCTTTGGCCGCTATTGTTGGGGGATCTAAGGTCTCCAGCAAAATCGGCGTCATCGAGACTCTGCTGGAAAAAGTAGACAAGCTGGTGATTGGCGGCGGCATGATCTTCACCTTCTACAAAGCGCGGGGTTTGAACGTAGGCAAGTCCCTGGTGGAAGAGGACAAGCTGGAGCTCGCTAAAACGCTAGAAGCCAAAGCTAAGGAAAAGGGCGTAGACCTGCTGCTGCCCACCGATGTTGTAGTTGCAGACCAATTTGCTGCCGATGCCAACGCCCAAACCGTAAGCATCGACAACATTCCCGATGGTTGGATGGGACTAGATATTGGCCCAGACTCGATCAAAGTTTTTCAGGAAGCGCTTTCCCAGTGCAAGTCTTCGATCTGGAATGGCCCGATGGGGGTATTTGAGTTTGACCAGTTTGCTAAAGGTACTGAAGCCATTGCTCACACGCTGGCAGATCTAACCGGTCAAGGCGTCATCACCATTATTGGTGGGGGTGACTCTGTAGCGGCCGTGGAAAAGGTCGGGGTTGCTGAGAAGATGAGCCACATCTCCACAGGCGGCGGTGCTAGCCTGGAGCTGCTAGAGGGTAAGGAACTACCTGGTATCGCAGCTCTGGATGAAGCGTAGAGCTGAAACATTGACTTAACCAGTCAAAATCGTCAATAGTACAGGCGGTGGAGAAGTGTGGGCATAGCCTGCCTCTTTGCCGCCTTTGCGCTTTGGCCAAAGATTTAGCTGAGCGCCCTGGGAAGTACTTGCTTGAGCGTTGGGTGTGTTTGGTTATCGTTTTCCAAGTGTTTAGCAGGGTTTATAGCCGGTTTACAGCCGGTTTGCTCTCAACCCAACCCATGCCCAGCCTTCAGGAAAGGAACTTAAAGCCTAAAATCCCTTGGAATAGCGAAGCAAGGAACATCTAACCAAGGGGGCGAACACAGTTTGCAAATGGGCATGTTCATATGAACACGGCTTTAGTCAAAAGCTGCTCGTAAAATTATCTACAAAATCCCTACAAAATCTCTACGACTCCGTACCCGCTGGAAAAATCGCGGGACCGTAGGATGCCCCAAAGCTACAAAATGAGTGTCTAAACCGATGTGTTCGTTAGCCCTATAGACGGTTAACTAATTCAAAAGACGGGTTTGCTTTGTTTTAGTTTGATGCCTAGTCGCCTGCTAGTGACGTTTTCTACCCTGGTTTGAATGGATATGACCCACAATGCTGCGCTATATCGGTTGATCGTTGACCGGATTAAGCAGGCACCTCAGCGACGAATTTCCTTTGCTGAGTTTATGGATTTAGCGCTGTATCATCCGCAGCAGGGTTACTACGCCTCGCAGGAGTCGGTGATTGGGCCTCAGGGAGATTTCATTACGTCACCCCACCTCGGCCACGACTTTGGTGAGCTGCTAGCGGAGCAGTTTGCCGAGCTGTGGAAAATCCTGAATTGCCCCGAACTATTTACAGTTGTGGAAATGGGGGCGGGGCAGGGATTAGCTGCTTGGGATGTGCTGAAGTTTTTAGAGCAAACCTATCCTGACTGCTTTGCGGCCCTGCAATACGCCATTGTGGAAAGATCGGCCGCTCTGCGAGCCGCGCAGCAGCAGCGTCTAGAAATCTGGGGTGACAAGGTTTACTGGACTGAGCTAGACGCCATTCCAACAAATTCAGTGACAGGCTGTTTCTTCTCCAACGAGTTGGTAGATGCGCTGCCGGTGCATCAGGTGGTGCTGACTGAGGCGGGGTTGTATGAGGTCTTCGTAACCGTCGCAGAGGACGCAGAAACCCTCGTGGAGACTATGGCAGAGCTATCCGATCTGCGGCTGGCGGCCTACTTTGAGCTAGTCGGCATTGATCTGACCCCAGAGCGCTACCCGATTGGCTATCGAACTGAGGTGAATCTGGCTGCTCTGGCCTGGATGAAGGCAGTCGCTCAGCGGCTACGGCGGGGGTTTGTTGTCACGGTGGACTATGGCTACCCAGCCAGGCGGTACTACGGGGAGATGCGATCGCAAGGCACCCTGCAGTGCTACTACCGCCACGCCCACCACAACGACCCCTACAGCCATATTGGCCACCAAGACATTACGGCCCATGTCGACTTCACCGCCCTAGAGCGTCAGGGTGAGCGCTATGGACTCACGACCCTAGGCCAAACCCAGCAGGCTATGTTCTTGATGGCGCTGGGTCTGGGCGAGCGGCTGCACGCGCTGTCCAACATTCAGGAGAGCACGACTGAAGCCCTGCAGTTTGCCATTCAGCGTCGGGACGTTCTGCACCAGTTGATCAGCCCGATGGGTTTAGGCAACTTCAACGTGCTGGTGCAGGGTAAGAGGCTGCCCGAGGATGTGCCCATTGCGCTCAAAGGACTCACTGTACCCCCGATGAGCCTAATGGGCCCTTGACCGACTTTAGGGGACTAGACCACGGCTAATTTTTTGAATCACCCGACTGCCGATGTCGGCGTAGCGCATCTCACCACAAAGGATTTTCACCATGCGCTCGGCCCCGGTAGGATGCTTTACCCCTAGCTGATAGCCCAGAGAGGGGAAGCGATAAAACAGCCCCGCCAGGCGCTGGGCCCAAACCATATCGGCTCCCCAGGTCTCCTGAATGGCCTGGGTGTAGCGCTCTAGGGCATCTAGGCTACCGGTTAAGCTGTCGTGCACGGCTTCTGCGGCTTTGAGCCCGCTTAAGATAGAGGGCCGAATGCCCTCAGCGGTGAAAGGATCGACCACA
>DATNQE010000357.1:0-2129 GCA_036702895.1 Trichocoleus sp.
GGCTTTTGGGCGTTTTCCTGGCGATTCCGGTCGCCGGAGTGGCTGTCAGCTGGCTGGGTATTGAGGAAATGAAGGGGCGGGCTTCCCTGGCAACGGCGCCAGTTCCCTCAGATGAGGTTCCTTGATAGGGGAAAATGGGAAAGAAAATTGAAATCCTAATCTATGAGCCAGACTGCCCCGCCCCAAGATCCCATGAGCCGCGCCGCTCGCTTGAGCTTTATGCGGTCTCCCCGCTTGTGGCTTCACGCATTCTGGAAGTTCTCCCGCCCCCATACCATCATTGGCACGAGTCTTAGCGTTGTGGGCCTGTTTGCAATTGTTTGGGCCCTGGCTGGAAGTGCGGCGGGGCAGTTTGCCTCGGCCCCCCAGCAGGCGCTAGGGGTGCTGCTGACGGCATGGTTCGCCTGCCTGGCCGGTAATGTCTACATCGTCGGCCTTAACCAGGTTGAGGACGTTGAAATTGACCGGATCAACAAACCCCATCTGCCCCTTGCCTCAGGCGAGTTTTCTCGGCGAGATGGTCGTCTGTTGGTAGCGATTATGGGCTTTGGAGGCCTGCTGCTGGCAGTCCTGGGGGGGCCGTGGCTGATCTTCACGTTGGTCACCAGTTTGACGATCGGCACCGCCTATTCCCTGCCGCCGATTCGGCTCAAGCGCTTCCCCTTCTGGGCCTCCTTCTGCATTTTGGCGGTGCGAGGCGCGGTGGTGAATTTGGGGCTATTTTTGCACTACCGCGATCGCTTTGGTCAGCCGCTCACCATTGCGCCAATTATTTGGGCGCTGGCTGGGTTTGTGCTGGTGTTTAGCGTTGCGATCGCAATTTTCAAAGATATTCCCGATATCGAAGGCGACCGCCGCTACAACATCCAAACTTTCACGGTGCAGCTGGGGCAGCGGACTGTGTTTAATCTGGCCCGTGGAGTTCTGACCCTCTGCTACAGCGGCATTATTGTCGCCGCTCCCTGGCTGCCGGGGGTCAATCGGCCTTTCTTAGCCCTGACGCACCTGCTGGTACTGGCCCTATTTTGGTTCCTCAGCTTTCGCGTCAGCGGTTTCGAGCTGTGGGGAAAAGCCGAGCGCCCTATTTCCTACCCCGCCTTCTACCAGTTCATCTGGAAGATGTTTTTTGTAGAGTACCTGCTCTTTCCCCTGGCCTGCTGGCTGGCTTAACCTTTGTTCTAGGGCCCTTCAACTGGGCCGTCCTCGCGATCCGTCTTGGACGGTACCTGCAGACGAATTAAGGTATGGCGCCAGATTTCTTCCGCTGCATCCACCTATACAGCGGCCCTCTCGCTTCCCCGTCCTCTCTCCTCCCTCTTTTGACTCTATGTACGACTGCATCATTGTGGGCGCTGGCCCTGCTGGAGCGACGGCGGCCTACCACCTGGCTAAACGAGGACGCTCCACCCTGCTGCTTGAAAAAGCCTCGCTACCTCGCTACAAACCCTGTGGCGGTGGGGTTTCTCCTCAAGTGGCCGAGTGGTTTGATTTTGACTTTGCCCCAGCCATTTCGTCTCAGGTCACTGCGGTTCGCTACACCTGGAATATGGACGATCCTGTAGTGACTGAAATCCCGGCTAAAGCTCCCATTTGGATGGTGCGCCGGGACGAATTTGACTACTTTTTGGTCCAGCAGGCGCAGGCCCAGGGTGCCACCCTACGGCACAGCACCCGGGCTACCGGCATTAGCTTCAGTCAAGACGCCTGGCAGGTAGAGACCGATCAGGGGCCATTTGTGGGTCGCTACCTCATCGCGGCCGATGGCGCACGAGGGCCACTGGCGAAGTGGCTGGGCTTTGGGAAGCGACAGCATACCTCTGGCGGAGCCCTAGAGATCGAACCCCGGCTGCCAGTTAAGGATGGTCACGTTGCCCATTTCGAGTTTGGCCTGCTGCGCAACGGCTATGTCTGGAATTTCCCTAAGGCAGACGGCTACTCCATTGGCAGCGGTATTTTTCGTCCAGGCAGACGCAAGTCCCAAGATTTGCAGCCCTCGCTGCAAGACTATTCGCGGCAGTTTGGCGTTGAGGCAAAAGCGGTAAAAGCCCACGGTCACCCACTTTGCCTCTGGAGCGGCTTCCAGCAGTTGCACACTCAGAATGCTGTGCTGGCTGGAGAGGCGGCTTGTG
>DATNQE010000373.1:0-2435 GCA_036702895.1 Trichocoleus sp.
TGGTGACAAAGCCGTAGGCGTACTCGTCCATGTTGAGCGCCCCCACTAGAACCGCTCCGGCCGCTTTCATCCGGGCAACCAGGGTGGCATCTTGGGTTGCAGGTGAGTTCTCGCGGTTGATTTTAGACCCGGCTAGGGTGACCACACCTTCGACATCAAACAGGTTCTTAACGGCAAAGGGGACGCCCGCTAGAGGACCAGGGTCTTTGCCAGATGCGATCGCATTATCCACCTGCGTCGCCTGCTTAATCGCCGCTTCCGCCGTCACTTCGGTAAAGCAGTTGAGCACCCCATCTCTGGCTTTGATCTGCGCCAGCGTATCTTCTACTACGGCGCGGGCCGTCGTTTCGCCCTGACGAATGGCGCGGGTCAGGCTGGCCGCATCGGGATATGGGGTCATGGCTCAAAAATGGGGGCGGCTTCGAGGTCGTCGGGCAGCGGAAACTCAACCACAGGCTGGGCAATGTCCCATATCCGCTCCAGATTCTCGATCACGCCATCGCGCAGTTCCGGAGGGATCGGCAGTCGCAAAAAGGCTGACATTTGATCAACGTAGGCAGCGGAGTCAAAGGGATAAGTCTTCTCAGGGTCGCTCATGCCGTCAATAGGAAAGGAAAAGCGCTCTTTCAGCGTGATTTCTCATAAAGATACTGCAAAAACCTGAAGTCTCTGCTTAAACAAAAGCCGAGATTTTGCTAACTCTAAAAAGGCCGAATTGTGCGTCTTTAAGCCCTGCTTTTGGCTAGCGAATCTATCGCGGTTCTATCATAGAGATAGAATAGTCAGGTTGCTTGCAAACGCCCTTCACGAGATATCCATGACCTCTGCTGCGCCAGTCAAAACAGAATACGAAGCCATCATCGGTCTGGAAACCCACTGCCAGCTGTGTACTGAAACCAAGATTTTTTCCCCCGCTTCCACCGCCTTTGGGGCCGATCCCAACACCTACATCGACCCCATTGTGATGGGCCTGCCGGGAGTACTGCCCGTGCTCAACGAAAAGGTTCTAGAGTACGCGGTCAAAGCCGGGCTGGCGCTTAACTGCCAGATTGCGCCCTACAGTAAATTTGACCGCAAGCAGTATTTCTATCCCGACCTGCCCAAGAACTACCAAATCTCCCAGTACGACCTGCCTATTGCCGAGCACGGCTGGCTGGAGATTGAGCTGGTTGACAAGAAGACAAAGGAAGTCACCCGCAAGCGCATCGGCATTACCCGTCTACACATGGAGGAAGACGCGGGCAAGCTAGTGCACGCAGGCAGCGATCGCCTTTCTGGGTCATCCTACTCCCTGGTGGACTACAACCGTGCCGGGGTGCCCCTGGTCGAAATCGTCTCCGAGCCTGACATCCGCTCCGGTCAGGAAGCCGCTGAGTACGCTCAGGAGCTGCGCCGCATCATGCGCTACCTGGGCGTGAGCGACGGCAACATGCAGGAAGGCTCGCTGCGCTGCGACGTCAACATCTCGATTCGACCCAGAGGCCAGCAGGAGTTTGGCACGAAGGTCGAGATCAAGAATATGAACTCCTTCAGCGCCATTCAAAAGGCCATCGACTACGAAATCGAGCGGCAAACTAAGGCCGTTGAAGCCGGAGAGCCGATCATTCAAGAGACTCGGCTGTGGGAAGAAGGCAGCCAGCGCACCATCAGCATGCGCACGAAGGAAGGCTCTAGCGACTACCGCTACTTCCCCGAGCCGGACCTGCCGCCCATCGTGGTGTCGGTTGAGCAGAGAGAAGCTTGGCAGTCAGAACTGCCCGAACTCCCCGCCCAAAAGCGGGCTCGCTACGAGAGCGAGTTTGGCCTATCGCCCTACGATGCTCGGGTGCTGGCCGACGATCGCGCCGTGACGGAGTACTTCGAAGCTGTCATCGCCGCCGGAGCCGATCCCAAGTCCGCCACCAACTGGATCACCCAGGACATTGCCGGTTATCTCAATGCCGAAAAGCTGGCAATTAACGAGATTGCCCTCAAGCCTGATATGCTGGCCGAGATGATCCAGCTAATCGATAGCGGCACCATCAGCACCAAGATTGCCAAAGACATTCTGCCGGAACTGCTGAAATCTGGCGGCTCTCCCAAGGCAGTGGTGGAGAAGAAAGGGCTTAGCCAAATCTCCAATCCTGCGGAAATCGAAGCCATCATCGACAAGGTGCTGGCCGACAACCCCACCGAACTAGAGCAGTACCGGGCGGGCAAAACCAAGCTGCAGGGCTTTTTTGTCGGTCAGGTGATGAAGCTTTCCGGCGGTCGCGTTGATCCCAAGCTGACCAACCAGATCTTGGCGAAAAAGTTAAACGGCTAACTGGACGAAAAAAAAACAGCAAATTTGTAAAGAAATTAGCGATAGGGGGTTTCACCCCTCATGCCATCTGTGCAATACTATGTTATGTAGATGCACCCTGATGGTAGGGAGAGCTGTTCGCGGCTCTCCT
>DATNQE010000402.1:0-4265 GCA_036702895.1 Trichocoleus sp.
TCGCGGCGGGGGTTGCGATCGCAACCGCCTCTAACCCTTCAATCTGCAAAATTTCCCGCCAGTCCTTCAGCTGCTGCACCTCCGGACCCAGCTCAAACTGGGATGCCGCGCGCTCTAGGGCTGCGCCTGTCGGATCGACGACAGCCACGACCTGGGCCTGGGGCAGCGCCAGAAAGTTGCGCAGCAGGTGAACGCCCCAGCGCCCCAGTCCTAGAACTGCCAGCCGCACCCGGGTCGTCATGAACCAACCGCCGATGCCTGCTCCAAATGCTCCTTAAGGGCAGCATAGGCCGCTTGAGCGGCGCGCTGTTCCGCCTGCTTCATAGAGGCGCCCCGACCGCTGCCCCAGCAGTTGCCCAAGAACCAGACCTCTGAGGCAAAGCGCTCGGCGTCGCCATGCACGTGGCTAATTTCCTGGGTTTGGTACTCCGGCAGGGCTTTGTAGCGCGCCTGGGTGAGCTCCTGTAGAGCGGCCTTGTAGTTTTGCAGGGTAGGGTCCTGCCAAATCTGCTGGGCCAGCCGCCGCAAATGGCCATCGAGCCAGGGACGAATCAGGCCGAGGTTGTGGGTTTCCAGGTAAAGAACACCTAGCACCGCCTCGAAGACATCGGCCAGGCGTGAACGTCGACCCGCCTTGTCGCCCCAGGCGCTGCTCGACATCTGTAGGTACGACTCCAGCCCCAGTTCGTCTGAAAGCTGAGCCAGGGTTTGGTCGCTGACCAGACGCGATCGCACCGCCGCCAGTTCTCCCACCGTGGCGCTGGGGTAGGCCTCCATCAAAAATTCAGCGGCTGCCAGCCGCAGGGCCGCATCTCCTAAAAACTCTAGATCTTCATAGTTAGCTGAGGGCGAGGCCGACGAGTGGGTAAAGGCCCGATCTAGAAGCTGCCAGTTGACCACAGTTTTGTCCGACAGGCCCAACCGCTGCAGGCAGCGCTGCAGTTGTCTTTGGCGCAAAGGATCAATCAGTTCAGCCATAGTCAAACTCTAAAAAGTGGGGAAAGAGCCAGACATAAGCCGGGTTCTGTTCTCCTGTCTTCATCAGACGGAGGGCGGTTATCTATCTGGGACGGCTGTTGCCAGCCGCCTCTAGCGGTTCTGTTAGCAGGGCCGGAAAAAGACCAACCGTTGCCCTTGCGACCTTGCTCCCAACCGGGGTTTACCGAGCCAGCACCTCTCGATGCTGCTGGTGCGCTCTTACCGCACCCTTGCACCCTTACCTGTGGAAGACCGAATTATTTTCTGCCTCCCCATCGGCGGTATGTTTCTGTGGCACTCTCCTCACGGTCACCCGCACTGGGCGTTACCCAGCAAGTCTGGTCTTTGGGGAGCCCGGACTTTCCTCAGACTAGCGACACGCCAGTCCGCAACCACCTGCGCCGACTCTTTCCTTAGCTCCAGTCTAGTCGAGATGGCAGTTCCCGATGCGGATTTTCGGTGCAGGTTCTACCCTAGCGCCGACTCAAAATCCAGTTGAAGACGGGGATGGCCGCTTTGCCTGGCAGCACGCCGATCTCAAATCGAAACGGCAGCAGCAGCCGAATCGTTGGCTGCTCGGGTATCGCCATCGGCCGAATGCCAATCAGCAGCTCTAGCGCGTAGGACCGCTGGGGCGGCGGCAGCGTCAGCGCTCGGTTGAGGTCGACTAGGGGCGCTGTCGGCTGCAGGAGCTGGGTGTCGGGGCTGCGGCCAAAGGTGTCTTCGCTGGTCACAGTGGCGCTAAACGCCTGACGCGGGTTGATGGTGCTGTGCACCTGGGCCTGCACCAGGTCCATCCGCATCCCGGGCGTTTGGCGAATTACCCGACGAGCCAGGTTGCTGTACAGGTTAATGCTGCTGCTGTCCCAGTCCACCAGCACCTGCGCAGCGGGAACTGTGTTGACAATTTGCACGCCCAATCCAGCAATGGGCGGCTCTATCGGACGGGTGCCTTGAGGCGAAACCTGCACCGCCACGGTGCCCTCTACAACGTCATCCTGCACCGCCATGGGTACTCGTAAACTGAGGCAGGCGGCCCGGCCTAAGGGCGGCGGCCCCGCTTCGAGCACCTCCACGCCGACGCTCTCAATGCCCTGCTGCCGCAGCTGGTTGGTTACGGAGGTTTGCAGCAGTTCGCGATCGAGCTGAATCGTAATTTGATCTTCGAGCTTAGCCTCGATCGAGAGGGCCATCTGGTAGATCACATAGGCTACGCAGATGAAGTAAATCGTGAGAATTAAGAGGTCGGTGGTCATGGGTATGAGGAGCGATCGCAGGCCCCATGATATCTCTGAACTCAGGGTGAAGCGCACCTCAGATTCAATCCGGCACACTGCAACGCTCTACACAGCAAAATACGCTGCCCCGCACAGCTAGGTGACCAGATGGGGCAGCGTATCTTATCGTTGATAGCAATCACAGATTATTTGTGTATACGGGGGGAGTGGGAGCTTGGCCTTCAGCTAGGGGTTTTCCCCTGCACGCCGTTCACATTTCCCGCTCACGTTGTATCTAGGATTGCTGTAGAAAATAATGCTTGGGCTTAGTCGCTAAAAGCGTCTTTGATGTTGTCAACGGCACGCTCAACGGCGTTCATAGATTTTTCTGCTGCCCGCTCAGTGCGATCAGCGTCTTCGGAAGCTCTTTGCTGAATGCGATCGCGATCGCGCTTGGCTTTGCGCTCAACGGCGGTGCCGCTGTCGTCAGCATCATCGACTTTGGCCGCGTTGCTGCTGGCAGCTCGCTTAACGAAATCTTCTGTGCCGCGAATGATGTTTTTGGAGCCGCGCTCAACGCTATCAGCTGCTTCTTTGGTCTGGTTTGCTGCATCGGAGGCTGCGATCAAGGTGCCATTGGGAGCAGCTAGCGCTGAGGTGTTGGCAAAGAATGCGCCCTGCCATACGAATGCGATCGCAAACAGGCAAAACAAGGTGCTAGCGACCCAGCGACCAACGGTAGAAAACCGCTTGGTAAAGGAATTTGGCTTCATAGGATTAAACCCTTTAAATTTAGCATCCTATTTTTACTGCATCGGACTCAGCGGTTTAACCATTCCTAGGGTAGAGGTTCAAACACTCTGACTTAATAACAAGTTTCACTATTTAGGTAGATTGACAGCATTTCTTGCAGTGAAGAACGATTTCTTTAAAGGGAACCTCGGAAATAAGTTTTTGGGCTCAGTACCAATTGAGTTTTACTCATTGAGAATGTCGCTGCGGTGATGGGAGGCCCCTGCGATCGCAGCCGCTTCATCAGCCAGACATAATTGTTGGGTTTCAAACCTAACCCAACCGATCGGTTCAGCGGCACGGGCTACCCCTCAGGATTGCACTAGGGCATTCGTCTGTCCGCTGTAACCGAGTAGTTAAACACAGCTACCGTATTACTAATCCCTATTACTAATCCCTATTGCTAATCCCTTAATTACCGTAATAATAGCTCTTTGGAATGATGCAGAAACTATGAACTGAGCCGAATCTACTTTAGTAGAATGAAACGATAAATTTGCATGACGACAGCCTTGATTACCGGAGCCTCCGCTGGCATTGGTGCAGCATTTGCGCAACAATTAGCAGCGCGTCAGACCGATCTTGTGCTGGTCGCTCGTTCCCAGGACAAGTTACAGGAACTTGCCACTTCCCTCAAGCATCAACATCAAATCCAAGTAGATATTATCGTCCAGGATTTGACAGCACCAGACGCGACAGAAACTATCTTTCAAACTGTGCAGCAACTTGGAAGATCGATCGACCTATTGGTCAACAATGCTGGAATTGGAGATTACGGTGATTTTGCCGAAAGTGATCGAGACTTTCAGCTTAAAATGGTGCAGCTTAATATTGCGACGATTGTGGATCTGAGCCACCGCTTCTTGATTGGCATGCGGCAGCGTCGAACTGGAGGGATAATCAATTTGTCTTCGGTAGCTGCATTTCAGTCTATGCCCTACTTTTCTATCTACGCAGCAACAAAAGCATTTATCCTCAGCTTTAGCGAAGCGTTGTGGGCAGAGAATCGCAGCTACGGCGTGCACGTGCTAGCTGTTTGCCCGGGACCGGCTGGCATTAAGTTCTTCAAAGAAGCAGGATTTCCGTCGTCCCTGGTCAGCGTAGCTGAAAAAATCGATACGCCGGTTGAGACCGTTGTACGGGATGCCCTAAAAGCATTTGAAAAACGAGAGCCGATCGTGATTCCTGGCAGTCTGATTAATCCCATTCTGGCTACGCTGCCTCGGTTTGTACCGCGAGAGTGGGTTTCTAGCTTCTGGAAGTTGGTATTAGGAAATG
>DATNQE010000414.1:0-2704 GCA_036702895.1 Trichocoleus sp.
CTGGAGACAATCCACAGTGAGCTGGAATGGCTGCGCGAGCAGGTTGATTCGCTGACGTGCGATCGCGCCGCACTGCTGAGTCATCAGCAGGAGCTGGAGCAAGAGCTAGCCCAAACCTATCAGGAACTAGCTCAGATGAACCAGGAGATACAGCTGCTCGGCAGGGGCTCAAATCCCCCCCCTCTGCTGATGCGGATCAAGCTCCCCCTGCCCAAGGTGTGTAAACACAGGTCGTTATTCTGAGCCTTGCCTTAATGCCATCGGCTGGGCCTTAGACCTAGAGCAAGCCAGCGCCTCAAAACGCAGCCTTGGCAGCAGCGAGACTTTATTGGGGTCGCTTTTGCTCCCCCTCGCCTAACCCAATTCACCAATGAGTTCTGTAGCGGCTGCCCACTCAAGCGCTTGGGTGGGCAGCGCGTAGGGCGCAAAAGTCTGCGCCCTAAACAACTTAGGTGCCCGCAGTCCAGGAGTTAATGTAAATCTCCTGCTCAGCCGTTAGGCTATCGATCTCGATACCCATTGCGACTAGCTTGAGGCGAGCAATCTCCTGATCGACCTCAGTCGGAATGGAGTGAATGCCCGGCTCTAGCGAACCTTTGTTCTTCACCAGGTACTCACAGGCCAGCGCCTGGTTGGCAAAGCTCATGTCCATGACAGCGCTGGGGTGGCCTTCAGCAGCGGCCAGGTTGACTAGGCGACCTTCGCCCAGCACTACCACCGACTTGCCGCTAGCCAGGCGATACTCCTCGGTGAAGTTGCGCACCATCTTGACCTCAGAGGCCATTTCCTGGAGGGATTTGAGGTCGATTTCGATATCGAAGTGGCCGGAGTTGCAGACAATCGCGCCGTCCTTCATGGCCTCGAAGTGCTCGCGGCGGATGACGTGCTTGTTGCCCGTCACGGTGATAAAGATGTCGCCCAGAGCCGCTGCCTGATCCATCGGCATGACGCGGAAGCCGTCCATTACCGCCTCAATCGCCTTGACCGGGTCGATCTCGGTAACGATGATGTTGCCGCCCAGACCGCGCGCCCGCATAGCGGTGCCCTTACCGCACCAGCCGTAGCCTGCCACCACAATCGTTTTGCCTGCCAGCAGGATATTGGTAGCGCGGATAATGCCGTCTAGCGTGGATTGGCCAGTGCCATAGCGGTTGTCGAAGAAGTGCTTAGTGTCGGCATCGTTGACGTTCATCGCCGGGAAGGAGAGCACTCCGTCGCGGAACATGGCCTTGAGGCGAACGATGCCGGTGGTGGTTTCCTCAGTAGTCCCTAGGATGTCGGCGAGCTGGTGTTTACGCTCCTGGACGAGAGTAGCCACCACGTCGCTACCGTCATCAATGATGATGTTAGGACGGTGATCCAGTGCGGTTTGAACGTGGCGGTGGTAGGTGTCGTTGTCTTCCCCTTTAATGGCAAACACCGGGATGCCGTAGTCAGCCACCAGGCTAGCGGCCACATCGTCTTGAGTAGAGAGGGGGTTGCTGGCAATGAGTACGGCGTCGGCGCCACCGTTTTTGAGCGCGATCGCAAGGTGAGCCGTTTCAGTGGTTACGTGGCAGCAGGCCGCTAGTCGAATGCCTGCAAACGGCTTCTCCTGGGCAAAGCGCTCTTGGATCAGGCGCAGCACCGGCATTTCCCGGCCGGCCCACTCGATCCGCTGCTTCCCTTGGGGAGCCAGCGCAATATCTTTGATGTCGTACTTCAATTGCAGGGAAGTCGTCATGGTCAACTAAAACTGATTATGTTTACGTCGTTAGCCGCTTCCATAGCTTAACGAATTATTTCGGCGGGAACCGCCGCTGCTGCACGTCCTCACAGAACTGCTGCGCCGCCTGAATCGCCTGCTCCCGGAGATTTGCGTAGACTTTAGCAAAGGGCGGTTGCCAGGTAGAAAGCCCCAGCACATCGGCCGTCACCAGCACCTGCCCGTCACAGCTTGGCCCAGCGCCAATGCCAATGGTGGAGACCTGAAGAGCTTGAGTAATCCTCTCGGCTAGCTCCGTCGGGATGTGCTCTAGCACCATAGAGAAGACCCCTGCCTCCTGCAGCGCCAGCGCTTCCTCAAAAATTCGCTCAGCTTCCTCCGGCGTCTTGCCCTGCTTACGAAAGCCACCAAACTGGTTCACCGACTGAGGCGTTAGCCCTACGTGCCCCATCACCGGAATCCCTGCCTGCACCAGCCGCCGAACGGTTTCCAGCATGGCTGGATGGCCGCCCTCTAACTTGACGGCATGAGCTCCCCCCTCTTTAAGCGCCCGACCCGCCGACCGCATCGCTTCTTCTATGCTGATTTGGTAGCTCAAAAAAGGCAGGTCGGCCACCACCAGCGCCCGCTGTACGCCTCGCCGCACCGCTCGCGTATGGTGCAGGATCTCCTCTAGGGTTAGCGGCAGGGTGGTCTCATAGCCCAGGGCCACCATCGCTAGGGAATCGCCTACCAGCACGATGTCGGCTCCCGACTGATCGGCAATCTGCCCCGAAATATAGTCCCAGGCCGTCAGCACCGCAAAGAGACGACCTTCCTGTTTCCACTTCCTAAACTGGTGAACGCCGACAGCCATTGGCTTTGCAATAAGGGTACGGATGCCAGCATACCAACCTGCAGCCGCCAGCCGCGAGGCGGGTTTGCCGATCTCGAAGTAGCGCTCGGTAGAACCGCCTGTTCGTTGGGCTGTGACGATCTCGACATTGAACGCTAGCGAGG